>NZ_JARGEF010000006.1:0-84905 GCF_033794725.1 Streptomyces sp. ID05-39B
AAAAAGGGCGCCATCGAGGTTTTTTGCTTTGTTGTGGGGTTGGGAGATTTTGAAAAGACACAGCCCCCGAGACCGACCCGCACTACCTGCCCCGCCTCACCAAGGCCCTCAAGCTCAACAGCGCGACGAGTCACCGGCTCACCATCCCCGGCGCCGCACACCTCACCTTCATGGACGGCCCCCTGTACCTGCCGCCCGTGCCCTCCCTCGTGGGCTCCCTGGGCCGCACCGAGAGCCCGCGCGTCGTCGCCGCAACCACGCTCGCCTTCCTGGACACCACCCTGCGGCACGAACCCGGTGACCTGGCAGACGTTCTGTCTGCGTACGGCGACCTCAGCGTCCACCACCCGGGCAACAGCCGCTGATCAGCCGTGCCGTGACTGCCGAACGAGCGGCTGCCTTCCCGGTCGTGAAGGGGGATCTCCTTGTCGTGCGTCGGCGCTGTCTGCACCGGATGGTGTCCGCCCGCGTCACGCCGAGATGAACGGCTCCGTCAGATGCGGCGTCGCCAGGTGCAGCGGGGTGGCGGTTGTGCGGCTGAGCATGCGCTCTCGTGACTGCCTTGCCGCCTCCGGGTCGTTCTCGTGCGCGTAGGCCAGCTCGGGGTGGAGGAGTTGGAGCGCGTGCACCAGCAGGTCGCCGGTGACGAGAGCCAGCTCGCGCCCGTCGGCGACCAGCACACTCTGGTGCCCGGGCGTGTGACCGGGCGTGGCGACCGCGCGTCCGGCGCGCAGCGCAGTGTCCCCGTCCAGGAGCCGGAGCCGACCGGCCGCCGCGAGCGGTTCGGTGAGGGTCTCGCGAAGCTGCGGGTTGAGCGCGTCGAGGGCGTCGAACTCGGCACGCTGGAGCAGGTATTCGGCGTTCGGGAAATAGGGGCGTCGGCCACCGGTCGCACCGGCGGGCGAAGGCGTACCACCCGCTGAGGGGACGGCCGCCTCGGTGACGACCGCCCATCCGACGTGGTCGGTGTGCAGATGCGTGAGGACCACGGTGTCGACCTCGGCGGGGTCGATGCCCGCGGCGGCGAGCGACTCGGGGAGCACACCGGGCACGGGCGCCCATGAGCCGGCCGGGCTGTCCGCAGGTCCGATCCCGGCGTCGACGACGGTGAGGCCCTTGTCGCCACGGATGGCGTAGGCGCGGAACTGGAGCCGCCAGCGGCCCTCGGGGTCGACCGCTCCCGGGTCGTATCGGTCGGCCTCGGCCCAGTGAGCGGCCGTGGCCTCGGGGAAGGCCTCGCCGCGCGGGGAGAAGAACGGTCCCTCGCCGTCGGCGAGGGCGATGATCTCGGTCGAGCCGATCCTGAGGCGGGGCACGCTGAGGGACATGGCTGCGATCCTGCCACGCCGGGATTCCCGGCCAACGGCCTTCCCCGGCCCAGAGGTGTGGTGGGAAGGGATTCGAACGATCCTGGTCTGCTGACGACGGGCGGACCTCGGGCCTGAGGTGAGCCGGTGATCTTCAAGAGGAAGCGGGAGGCTTCGAGTCTCACCGCCCCCGAGTCCGAGTCGGCCATGTTCGACCACGTCGGCGGGCTGCGCCCCGAGGAGGCCGCCCGCTGGGTCACACTGGTCGAGGAGTCCCGGCCCATCCTCGCCAAGGACGGGATGGAGGCTGTCCAGACCTTCCTGGCCGAGCGCGGTGTGGGCATCATCCCGGCGATCGCCATCACCCGGGCCCTGCTGGGGATGGCGGAGACGCCTCTTCGAGTCGCCATCGACATCGTGGCCACCAGTACGGCTCGGCAGTAGGTCCGCAGAGCTGCGCCCTGCTGCCGAAGCGGGCCTGCGCGCGCCTCCTCGTCCATGACGCGACCCGGGCGGTCCGATTCGATGCCACCCACCTGCCTCGCACGGGTTGTACGGCGGGGGCAGCAGGCGCCGGGATGTCCGCGGCCGGGAGCCGGGCACGCGGAGATGTGCGCATCGGCGCCTGGCGACGGCTCTACAGGCCGAGCCGCTCCGCGAGTTCGCGGGTGCCGACGCCGTAGGTCTCCCGGATCCGTACGCCGTCGGGGCCGACGTCGAAGACGCCGCAGTCGGTGTAGACGCGGCTGACGCAGCCGACGCCGGTGAGCGGGTAGGTGCACCGCGGCACGAGCTTGGGTTCTCCGGAGCGGGTGAAGAGGGTCATCATCACGTAGACGTCCTTGGCGCCGATGGCGAGGTCCATGGCGCCGCCGACGGCCGGGATGGCGTCGGGCTTGCCCGTGTGCCAGTTGGCGAGATCGCCGTCGAAGGCGACCTGGTAGGCCCCCAGGACGCAGACGTCGAGGTGGCCGCCGCGCATCATGGCGAAGGAGTCGGCGTGGTGGAAGTAGGCCGCCCCCGGCAGCTCGGTCACCGGGACCTTGCCTGCGTTGGTCAGGTCGGGGTCGATGGCGTCGCCCTCGGCCCTCGGACCCATGTTGAGCATGCCGTTCTCGGTGTGCAGGACCACCCCGGAGTCGGCCGGCAGGTGATCGGCGATCTTGGTGGGCTGCCCGATACCGAGGTTGACGAAGGAACCGGCCGGGATGTCGCGTGCGATGACGGCCGCCAGTTCGTCCATCGTCAGCCGGTGATCGACGTACGGCTGTGTGCTCGGTGTGGTGGTCATCGGGCCCCCTGCACGGTGTAGTGGCGGGCCTGGACCTGCACGACCCGGTCGACGTAGATGGACGGGGTGACGACGGCCTCGGGGTCGAGCTGTCCGGGCTCGACGACCTCGTCGACCTGGACGATGGTCGTCGTCGCGGCCGTGGCCATCACCGGTCCGAAGTTGCGGGCCGTCCTCCGGTAGACGAGGTTGCCCATCGCGTCCGCGAGGTGCGCGCCGATCAGCGCGTAGTCACCCCTGATGGGGTACTCCAGCAGGTACTTGCGGCCGTCGATCTCACGCTCCTCCTTGCCCTCGGCCAGCGGCGTGCCGACCGCCGTCGGGCAGTAGAACGCGCCGATACCCGCACCGGCCGCGCGCATCCGCTCGGCGAGGTTGCCCTGGGGGACCACCTCCAGCTCGATCTTCCCCTCGCGGTAGAGGCCGTCGAAGACCCAGGAGTCGGCCTGGCGCGGAAAGGAGCAGAGCACCTTGCGCACCCGGCCGGCGGCCAGCAGGGCGGCCAGTCCGACGTCACCGTTGCCGGCGTTGTTGGACACGATCGTGAGGTCCTTCGCGCCCTGCCGGATGAGCGCGTCGATCAGGTCGAACGGCATGCCCGCCATGCCGAAGCCGCCCACGAGGACCGTGGAGCCGTCCTCGATGCCGGCGACCGCCGCGTCCGCGCTGTCGACGATCTCCGCCCTGCTCATCGGTGCGCCCCCGTGACAGCGCAGTTCTCCAGCACGACGGCCAGGCCCTGTCCGACCCCGATGCAGATCGCGGCGACGCCGTAGCGCTGCCCCGTCTCGCGCAGCACCTTGGCCAGCGTGGCGAGGACGCGTCCGCCGGAGGCGCCCAGCGGGTGCCCGATCGCGATGGCGCCGCCCTTCCGGTTGACGAGGGCGGGGTCGACCTTCCACGCGTCGAGGCAGGCGAGCGACTGCACGGCGAAGGCCTCGTTGAGCTCGACCGCGCCCACCTGGTCCCAGCCGATCCCGGCCCGCGCCAGCGCACGGTGGGCGGCCTCGACCGGGGCGTAGCCGAAGGCCTGGGGCTCCAGCGCCATCACGCCGCGGCCTGCGATACGGGCGATCGGGTCCGCCCCGATCGTGGCCGCGGCCTTCTCACTGCCCAGCAGCACCGCGCAGGCACCGTCGTTGAGCGGGCTGGCGTTGCCCGCCGTGATGGTGCCGCCCTGCTCCGCCGTACGGAAGACCGGCTTGAGCCCGGCCAGGACCGCCGGTGTGGATCCCGCCCGGATGCCCTCGTCGCGGGTCAGGCCGACGCCCTCTACCGGCACCACCAGGTCGTCGTAGAAGCCCGACTCCCATGCCGCGTGGGCGAGTCGGTGGGAGCGGGCGGCGAACTCGTCCTGCCGCTCACGGGAGATCCCGAAGCGTTCCCGGAGCTGCTCGTTGGCCTCGCCGAGGCTGACGGTCCACTCCTTGGGCATCCGTGGGTTGACCAGCCGCCAGCCGAGCGTGGTCGAGACCGCGGTGACGTCGCCGGCCGGAAACGGCTTCGCCGACTTGGGCAGCACCCACGGCGCACGCGTCATCGACTCCACGCCGCCGGTCAACACCACCTCGGCGTCGCCGGACTCGATCGTGCGGCTGGCCGTCATCGCCGCGTCGAGGCTCGAACCGCACAGCCGGTTGACCGTGGTGCCGGGCACGCTCACCGGAAGCCCGGCGAGCAACGCCGCCATGCGGCCGATGTTGCGGTTCTCCTCGCCGGCGCCGTTGGCGTTGCCCCACACCACGTCGTCGATCGCGGCCGGGTCGAGGCCCGGCACCCGGGCGAGCGTCGAGGTGATCGCGGCGGCGGCGAGGTCGTCGGGGCGGACTCCGGCCAGCGCGCCGTTGAAGCGGCCGAACGGCGTCCGTGTCGCGGCGTACAGGAAGGCACTCATGGCAGCGACGCTAGTGCCGAGCCGCGATATTCTGAAGTACGCATATACGAGCTGATTGATACGGACGGCATATGGATCTACGCCACCTGCGGTACTTCGTGGCGGTGGCCGAGGAGCGCCATTTCGGTCGCGCCGCCGAGCGGCTCCACATGGCCCAGCCGCCGCTCTCCACGCAGATCCGCCAGCTCGAAGCAGAGCTCGGCGTCGCGCTGCTGCACCGCACCACACGCCGCGTCGACCTCACCGAGGCCGGCCGGGCCTATCTGGAGCGGGCGCGCGCGATCCTCGCCGACGTCGACGAGGCCGCCCATCACGCACGGCTCGTCGCCGCGGGCTCGGTGGGCCACCTCGCGATCGGCTGCGTGGGCTCGGCGACGTACAGCCTCCTGCCCGCGCTCTCGCGGCGGCTCACCGAGGAGCTTCCCGGCGTCGACTTCTCCTTCCGCGGCGAGATGCTCGCGCCCGACCAGGTCGAGGCGCTGCGTACCGGCGCGATCGACGTCGCGCTGTTGCGCCCGGTGGCGGCCGACGTCTCCCTCACCGTGCACGTCGTGCGCCGGGACCGGCTCGTCGTCGCCGTGCCCGTCGACCACCCTCTCGCCCGCCAGAAGCGGTTGCGGGCCGCGGACCTGGCCGGTGCCGACCTGATCGTGCACTCCGCCGACCGCCGGTCGGTGATGTACGACGTCGTGCTGGGCCTCCTGCGCGACGCCGGCGTCGAGCCGCACATCCGCCACGAGGTCGGCGAGACCTCGACGCTGATCACGCTCGTGGCCGGTGGCCTCGGCCTCGCCATCGTGCCCGAGCCCGTGACCGCGCTGGCGCTCGACGGCGTCGCCTACCTGCCGCTGGCCGGGGCCGACGCACGCGTGGAACTGGCCGTGGCCCACCGTGCCGACCGCTCCGAGCCGCATCTGGCGCGCACCGTGGGGATCATCCGGGCGATGTTCTGAGACGTCCACCGCCGCTGGACGGGCCACCTCGGCGCAGGACACTCACGGCGTAGCCGTCCCGTCGGACACCGGCGGCGCGCCCCGTTCCCTCGCGGTCGCCGGAAAGCCGTGGCGGCGTCCGCACCGTGCCGCGTGGGTCCTCGACCCCGACCTCGACATCGTCGGACCCGTCACCGACTTCGTCCACCTGCTCTTCGACCAGGACCCTGCCGACGAGTGAGCGGATCGCCGCCCCCCGCACACATCGGTCCGCCCCCGCACACGTCGGTCCGTCCCGGAGGACCGGTGCCGTCCGCCACCAGGCACACAACGGCACTGAAACGAGGTGACCACTCCTGATCGCCTCCGGCGGACGGGTCCATCGACCGCCCGCCAAGGCCGGTGGTCGGAGCGCGAGTTCTGCGGCTCGGCGGGGGCCTGAACCGCGAGTGGCGAAAGCAACTCGATCCGCACGGCATCCGGAAGCAGACGGAGGGCCGAGTGCGCGGACACCCGATCGGTGGAGGAGGAAGACGCTGAGGCGGAGGAGAAGCCAGGCGGCTCATCGCGGGATCGGCAGCTCAAGCAGGCCGGTGAGTTCCGTGTCGGTGGCCGGCCTGAGCGTCGACAGAATGTGCCGGGCGGCGGAAAGATCGGTGCGGGAGCCCTCCACGGTCACGGTGTAGACGAGCGCGTCGCGGCGCAGGCGCAACTCCTGATGCTCGTAACTGCCCACGAAGGTCACCAGTTGGCGGCCTCCGCCGTCGTCCGTGCACCGGATGGGATCCCCGAAGGGAACCGGGCAACCACGGGCGTCGACGCGGCGGGTGTCGTGTCCCGCGGGCGCCACGTGGAGGTGTACCCGTGCGGAGTTTGGCCCCTCGTAGTCGACGCCGAAGCCGTCCGCGCTCGCGCCCATGACGTTCAGCGCGTAGCCGGGCGGCGGGTCCCCGACCCGCAGCAGGATACGGTCCACGCCGTTGGCCGTGATCCACTCATCGAGGGTAGGAGGCTGCCCGGCCGCCCAGGCTGCGTACATTCCACCGATGGTGAGGGCGCTCGCCGCTCCGAGAGCGCCCATCCTGACACGGAGGCCCTCCAGGAAGAGTGCGGCTGCGAGCGCGTAGCACGTGCCTCCGGCGAGGTAGAGCAGAAGCCCGTTCTCCAGGTGATCGATCTCGAAGCGCACCGCGGCGGCCCCGCACGCGCCGGCGGTGCCGAGCGTGTAGACGCCCGCCGCCCAGGCCCACCGTCCGTGCGTCCGGCGCAGGAGCGGCACGAGTGTGCGGGCGGCGGATCCGAGCCACGCCAACACGGCCACCGCCCCGACGACCACGCCACCGCCGACGACTACGACACCGAACAGCCCCGGTCCGTCGGCGAACAGGGCGATGAGCACCGCCTGCGACTGCAGGTGGGTCAGGGCACATCCGATCAGCCAGACCGCCGTCAGGTGTCCGACCGCACGCTCCGGTGCCTGCCTCTGCATCATTCCCGTGATCACGCCGGGGCGGCCGCCTCCGGTTCCCGGACGGCGGCACACACGGCACGGCACGGCACGACGGACCCACGGCACCTGGGCCATTGTGCGGATCTGCCCAGCGCACCCGGCGCAGCGCCCCCTCGGGGCCTTTCCGCGCCGGCGTGCGACACTCCTGCCATGTTCGGCGTCAACGACCTCCCCACCTACCTGGCGGGCCTCGCCCTGATCATTCTGCTGCCCGGCCCCAACTCTCTGTACGTTCTCTCCGTGGCCGCCCGGCGCGGGGTTCGGCCCGGCTACAGCGCCGCAGCAGGCGTGTGGTGCGGCGACGCCGTGCTCATGACCCTCTCCGCCGCCGGGGTCGCCTCGCTGCTCCAGGGCAACGCCCTGCTCTTCGGCATCGTGAAATACGTCGGCGCCGGCTACCTGACGTGGCTGGCCGTCGGGATGCTCCGGGCCGCATGGGGGATGTGGCGCAGCCGACGGGAGCGGACCGCGCCCGGCGCCCCTGCCGCCGCCGTCGCCGACGAGCGGCCTTTCCTGCGGGCCTTGGTCATCAGCCTCGTCAACCCCAAGGCGATCTTGTTCTTCGTGGCCTTCTTCGTGCAGTTCGTCGACCCCGGCTACGCGCACCCGGCCCTGTCGTTCGTCGTTCTGGGCATGTTCGCGCAGTTGGCGAGCGTGCTGTACCTCAGCGCGCTGATCTTCAGCGGGACGCGCCTGGCGTCAGCGTTCCGGCGACGCCAGCGGCTGGCCGCGGGGGCCACTTCGGCCGCGGGTGCGCTCTTCCTCGGGTTCGCCGTCAAACTGTCGCTGGCCAACGCCTGATCCTGAACGCGCCGGCAGCGCTGTGCCGACAGGTCAGTAGCGCACCTCGCGGGCCTCGTACCCCTTGAGCGCGCGCTCGTCCCCGCCCTCATCGTTGCGGGGCAGGTACCAGGCAGGGTCGGTGAATCGTGCCATTTTCCCGAGCGCGGTCAGGATCGCCGACTCGGCGTTGTCGATCTTCTTCGACCACAGCGTCGCGCGCCGGCCTCATCGACCACTGCCGCCCAGTGATGCCCCTTGCCCGCGTCGATGGCGACCCAGACCCGCGCCCGTCGCTCGCTCACTTGCCCCTCCTCGCTCCGAACAGCATGCCGTCGGCCCGAGGAACACACCCCGCTGTCATCTCCTAAAAGGCGACGTGGGCGCACTTCTCAATCAGCAGCCAGGGCGCCCCGAAGAGCCGGGCGGCCACTCATCCCCGCACGACTCCCCCGCGCCGACGAGGGCGCGTACAGCGGGCCCCGCGCCCAGGCCGCACAAGGGGCGGCAGGCCCCGTCCGCGCCCGCCCTCTCCACGGCATGGTCTCCGGGAGGGCGTGGACTACGCCTCCGCCAACTCCGCCCACCTGATCTCTTCGGACCGGCCCCCCGCCCGGCCGCGCGTCGCTACAGTTCACTGGACGCGTGTGAACGGGGGTGGCGTCGTGGGGACCAGGACGATTCCGGTGGTGCTCGTACTCGACGTCGGAGACGACGAAGAGTACGCCGAGGAACAACTCCAGCAGCTGATCGCCGAGTTGAGCGAGCTGGATCTCGACAGCCTCGACCGGGTGACGCAGGGCCCGCCACCACCGGGCGCCCGCTCCACCGAGGCCGTGCAACTGGGCGCGCTCCTCCTCGGCCTCGGCGGCAGCGGCGCCCTGCTCCCGGTGCTGGCCGCCCTGGTCCAGGACTGGCTGAACCGGCGCCGCTCGGGCAACGTCCGCCTCAAGATCGGCGAGGACGAGATCGAACTGACCGGGGTGAGCGACGAGGTGCAGCAGCGCGCTCTGGAGGAGTTCCTCCGCCGCCACGGGGACTGATCCGCCGTGACGAGCCGCGCCCTGATCATCGCCAACAGCGTCTACGACGACGACCACTTCGCCACGCTCCCGGCGGCCACCGCGGACGCGACCGCCCTCGCCGAGGTGCTCGGCTCCCCCGACATCGGCGGCTTCGAGGCCGAGACGCTCGTCGACGTAGCGCAGCGTCCCGCGATGCGCGCCCTGGAGTCCTTCTTCACCAAGGCGGCCCGCGACGACCTGCTCCTCCTCCATCTGTCCCTGCACGGCTGGAAGGACACCAGGGGCCGCCTGCACTTCATCATGCGGGACACCGAGCTCGACTACCTCCGCTCGACAGCCGTCCCCGCGGAGGTCCTCGGCGACTGGATGGGCGCGAGCCGCTCCCGCCGGATCGTCGTCCTGCTGGACTGCTGCTACAGCGGCGCGTTCCCCATGAACGCCCTGCGCCGGAACTCAGGGACGCCCACGGTCGACGTGGCCGAGCCCTTCGCGGGCAACGGCCGGGTGGTCCTGACCGCCTCGACGGCTCTCCAGTACGCGTACGAGGGTGAGCGCGACGTCCGCCACAGCCGCGCCCCGGCCCAGCCGTCCGTGTTCACCTCGGCGGTCGTGGGCGGCCTGCGCGACGGCTCCGCCGACCTGGACGGCGACGGCTTCGTCTCCGTCGAGGAGCTCTACGAGTACGTCCACGGCCAGGTACGCAACCGCATCGCCGGCCAGACCCCCACCCTCAGTGTGGACAACGCCCAGGGCACGATCTACCTGGCGCGCAGTCCCCGCCACCTGGACATCGACCGCCTGACGGAGATGCGCGCGGCGGCCCTGGACCCCCAGCCGTGGAAGCGCATCGGCTCCCTCCACCTCGTCGAGCAACTCCTGGGCAGCGTCCGGGAGCCCACCCGGGAGGCGGCCCGTACCTCCCTGCTCGGCCTGATCGCCGACGGCGACCGCGAAGTGGCCCGCAGAGCACGGCAGTTGTGGCACGAGCGAGGCTTGGGCGAGGTCCCCACGGCCCGCGCACCCCGCCCTGCCGCTGCCCGCCCACCCGTCGGCGGCTTTGGCCACGGCCCGGTCGTCGGCATCGATTTCGGTACGACGAACTCGGCGATCGCCCTGTTCGAGGGCGAGGACGTGCGCCTGATCCCCAACGCGGAGGGCGCCCTCACCACACCCAGCCTGGTGGCCATCACCGAGACGGGCGACATCCTGGTGGGAACTCCCGCCAAGCGTCAGGCGATCACCAATCCCGACTACACGATCCGCTCGGCGAAGCTGAAACTGGGCACGGACTGGAGCATCACCCGGGGCACGGTCCGCCTGACGGCGGAGGACGTGGCGCAGCACATCCTGCGGCGGCTTCGGGAGGATGCGGAGGCCTATGCAGGGGGCCCGTTGCAGGGCGCGGTGCT
The DNA here is from genome assembly GCF_033794725.1 of Streptomyces sp. ID05-39B. Taxonomy (NCBI): domain Bacteria; kingdom Bacillati; phylum Actinomycetota; class Actinomycetes; order Kitasatosporales; family Streptomycetaceae; genus Streptomyces; species Streptomyces sp. ID05-39B. The sequence continues at coordinate 10,149 of NZ_JARGEF010000006.1, forward strand.
CACGGTCCCGGCCAACTTCGCCCGGGACCAGCGGGCGGCCCTGGTGCAGGCCGCCGACCGAGCAGGCATCCGCGCGTTGCGGGTCATCAACGAGCCGACGGCGGCGGCGATGACGTACGGACTGAGCCGCGGGCAGGAGGCACTCGTCCTCGTCTTCGACCTCGGCGGTGGCACCCTGGACGTCTCCCTCATCGACGTGACGGACGTCGAGGTCGTCGAGGTGAAGGCGACCGCGGGCGACAACCACCTCGGCGGTGACGACTGGGACCAGCGGATCGTCCAGTACCTCCTGCGCCGGGTGTGGGACCAGTACGGGGTGGGCCTCGGCCAGAACGTCGAGGCGATGCAGCGGCTCCAGGCGGCGGCCGAGGCCGCGAAGATCGAACTGTCGTCGGCGAGCACCACGACCATCACGCTGCCCTACCTCACGGCCTCCGAAGGCACTCCGCTGCACGTCGAAGAGACCCTGACCCGCCGGCAGTTCGAGGCCTTGACGCAGGACCTGCTGGAACGCTGCCGCAGGCCTGTGGAACGCGCGCTCCACGACGCCATGGTCGAGCGGTCCGAGCTGGACCAGGTGATCCTTACCGGCGGGGCCACCCGGATGCCCGCGATCGGCGAGCTGATGAGCCGGATCATGAACGGCAGGCGGCCCTACCGCGGTCTGATCCCGGAAGGGATCGTGACAGGCGCCGCCCTGCAGTGCGGCGTCCTCTCCGGAGGGCTGAAGGACATACTCCTCCTCGACGTGTGCTCGGCCTCCCTCGGCCTGGAGGTCTCCGGCGCAGCCATGACGAAGATGATCGAGCGGAACACCACCATCCCGACCAAGCGCAGCGAGGTCTTCGTCACCGGGGCGGCGAACCAGGCGACCATGGTCCTGCACATCCTCGAAGGCGAGGGCGAGCGGTCCTCGGAGAACACCTCGCTCGCCGTCCTCGAACTCACCGACCTGCCACGCCATGCGAAAGGCACCCCACTGGTCGAAGTGTCCTTCGACATCGACGCCAACGGGATCCTGTGCGTCGAGGCCAAGGAACTCCGGGTGTCCGGCACCCCCGCCTCGGCGGCCACGTTCACCGGCCGGACATGGTCGGTGAACGTGGACCGCTCCACCACCGCTCGGGCCGCCGACCTCGTCCGCTCGCCCCGCTGGCCGTCGCTCCGCGACCTCGTCCCCGGGGCCAAGGTCCCGTCCGACCGCCCCGAATCCTGACCCCCGAGACTGCACGCCGGCAAAGACCCGATGCCCGTGCTCGCGGTCGTACGTCGGCCCGATGCGGCTGACGCCCAGCCGACCAGGACCAACCCGAGCACGATGCAGGCGACACACCACGAACTGGCCCCGCCCCGCCGGCGCATGCCTCAAGCAGACCAGCGACGGGCGGGCTTCGTACGGGCAACGCGGATCCCCCGGTCGACACGGAGACACGCCGGGCAGCCGCCGTCCAGCCCCTCGTGAACATTTTGTTGCAGGTCGCACCACCGCCCTCCGCGAACCCGATACTGACCGGGTGACGAGGCAGGGAGCGGGGGCGTAAGTGGACTGGACAGTACTGGGAGGGCTGGCTGCCGGGCTGCTGATCTCGACCGTGACGGCACCGGCCGGCGTGTCCGGCGCCGTGTTCCTTCTCCCCGTCCAGCTGAGCGTCTTCGGCGTGCCCAACCCGGCCGTCACTCCGACCAACCTGCTGTTCAACGTCGTGGCCGGGCCCGGCCCCCTGTGGCGCTACCGCCACGACGGTGCCCTGCGCGGCGGCCTTGCCCGGCGTCTGGTGCTGGGCACCCTGCCCGGCGTCGTCCTCGGCGCCGCCATCCGCGTCTTCGCCATCCCCGGCCCGGACGTCTTCCGGCTCCTGATCGCCGCCCTGCTGCTGCCGCTCGGCCCGTGGCTGTGCCTGCGCGCCCTCACCCCGGTCCACCACCGGCCGCCGCCCAAGGGCGAGTTGTCCCCGCGTACCCTCACCGGCCTGGCCCTGGTCGTCGGCGTGGTCGGCGGGATCTACGGCATCGGCGGCGGCTCCCTCCTCGGGCCGATACTCGCCGGCCGCGGCCTGCCCATGGCACGCGTCGCCCCGGCCGCGCTCGCCGCCACCTTCGCCACCTCCCTCGTCGGCGCCGCCGCCTACGTTCTGCTGTCCTTGGTGAGTTCCGCCGACGTCACCCCGCACTGGTGGCTCGGGCTTGCCTGCGGCACCGGCGGACTGATCGGCGGCTATCTCGGCGCACGCCTGCAACCCCGCCTCCCCGAACGAGGCCTACGGCTCCTGCTCGGCACCCTCGCCACCGCCCTCGGCGTGCTCTACGCCGCGCAGACCCTGAGCTGAGGCCTCGGGGCACGCGCGCCTTTGCAGGCAAGGCCCAGATCTGGCCGGCGAACTCACCCCCCAAGGACCGGTGATCGCAACCGGACTCGGTTGACCTTGACACGGTGACAGGGTCTTCACTGCCTGGCAGGAGGTGCTCTCAATGACGATCACGGGACACGACAGGGATGCGGATGCGGATGCGGTACGGGTGCTCAAGGGGCTGGAGGACAGCTGTTCGTCCGTGCGGCTGCGGGCCGGCCTGGCGGCCGGCACGGCACCTGATCCTCGTTTCGTCGACAGGCTCGTCGAGCGGTGCGCGATCGAGCCCGAGTTCCTCGTCCGCGACATGCTGACCTGGGCGCTCACCCGCCACCCCGTGGCCATGACGCTCCCCGGACTGGTCCGTGAAGTCCGCTCGGAGCGGGCGCAGGCACGGAGCCAGGCGCTGCACACACTGTCCAAGATCGGGGACCGGCGGGCATGGCCGGCGATCACGCGGAAACTGCTGTCCGACGCCGACACCGACGTGGCGCGGAGCGCTTGGCGTGCCGCCGTCGTGCTCGTGCCGGACGGCGAGAGGCCAGCCCTGGCCGAGGTGCTGGCGACACAGCTCGGGCGCGGTGAGCGGGAGACGCAGCTGAGTCTCAGCCGGGCACTGGTCGCGTTGGGTGACGTGATCGGACCGGCCGTGAGGGCCGCGGCGACGTCCCCTGACCCGTATGTGTGCGCCCACGCACTCGCCACACAGCGGCTGCTGCGCGACCCGGACGCCGGATTCGAGTTCGCGATCGAGGAAGCGAAGCGCGTCATCGCCCTCGGCGGCTCCCACCAGGGGGGACGCTAGGGACGTGTTGATCGGTGAGGTGGCGCGACGGTCCGGGGTCAGTGCCCGCATGCTCCGCCATTACGAGTCGCTCGGCCTGGTACGGCCCTCCGGCCGCACGGGCTCCGGCTATCGGGAGTACTCCGGGGAGGACATCCGGCGGATCTTCCATGTCGAGAGCCTTCGGTCGCTGGGGCTGTCGCTGCGCGAGATCGGACGCGCGCTCGACGATCCCGGCTTCACACCGACCGAGCTCGTCGGCGACCTCATCGGCCGGACACGCGAACGCATCGCGGCCGAGACCGAGTTGCTCACACGGTTGTGTCGGATCGATGCCGCGGACCCTGACGGCTGGGAGGACGTTCTCCGCGTCGTCGCGCTCCTCCAGGCCCTGGGCTCGAAGAGCGCCGACACGCGCCAGCGCGCGGCCCTTTCCTCGGTCGACGAGGCCGGGGTGCCGGTGGAGGCGCTGGTGGAGGCGGCACTGAGCGAGACGGAGCCCAACGTGGCCGGAGCCCTGCGGTGGGCGCTGGCGCGATCGGGCGACGGAGGTCCGGCACTGCTGGCGGAGGGGCTCGGATCACCGGTCGCCGCGGTGCGGGAACGTGCCGTTCGATCCCTGGCCGAGATGCCCGGCGGTGACGCTGCCGCCCAGCTGCGGCAGGCCCTCGCGCACCCCGATGTCGTGGTCCGCGGATATGCGGCCCTGGCCCTGGGGACACGGGGAGTGCCCGATGCGGTCCCGACGCTCATCGACATGATCGTGGACGGCAGGAACGACGTCGACGCGGCCGACGCGCTGGGTGTGGTGGCGAGGGACACCGCGAGGGCGGATGAGATCGCGACCAGGCTCGTCGACCGCCTCGCCCAGGGCACCGCTCCAGCGCCGGTACGGGGACGGCTGACTCAGGCGCTGGCCTCCGTCCCGGGGCCGAATGCCTCGCGTGCCCTCGTGGAGCTGTCGCACGACGAGGACCGTGCCGTCGCGCTGACTGCCGCGTACGTCCTTCGGCTACGCGACGCGCGGTGACCGGACCGGCGTACGTCACCCCGTCGGCACAGGGCGGTCTCAGCACCTGCGGCCGGCGCGCAGCTCCAGCTGCTCCCCTTCGAAGCCCTCCTGAAAGCCTCGGTCGTGCGACGCCATGACCACCGCTCCCGGGTATGCCGCGAGCGCGGCCTGAAGGTCCTCGACCAGGTCGAGCGCGATGTGGTTGGTCGGTTCGTCGAGGACGAGGAGGTCCGCGGGCAGGGTCACCAGGCGGGCGATCTGAAGCCGCCGCCGCTGTCCCGCGGACAGGGCGGCGACCGGGACTCCCAGGTCCTCCTGGCGGAACAGGCCCAGTGCCAGGAGCTGTCCGGCGTGTTCGTCGGCCGGTCCGGGCCGCCCGGCCGCGAAAGCGGCGAGCAGCGGGAGCCGCGTCGAGTGAGTGGGCAGTTCCTGTGCGAGGTAGCCGATCCGGGCGGGGCGGCGTGCCGTGCCGGCGTCCGGCTCCAGGTCTCCCGCCAGGACGCGCAGGAGGGTCGTCTTGCCGGCGCCGTTCTCGCCCGTGACCAGCAGCCGCTGTCCGGCAGCGAGGGTGAGGAGCCCGTCCAGACACAGCCGCTCGCCGACCTGTACGCCGTCGTACTCGGCGAGGGAACCGTCCTCGGCGGGGCCGGGGGGCGCCGGCAGGGCCGTCGTGAAGCGGAGCGGTGCCGGCGGCTCCGCCACCGGGTTGCGCCGCAGCCGGCCCAAGCGCTCCCGGACGGAGCGCACCTGCCCGCCGAGCTTCGCGTCGTGCGAGCGGCGGTGCTTGCCGAAACCCTGCTTCGGGTCGCGGCCGGTGGTGGCAAGACGCCTGCCCGCGGCCTGCAGCAGTTCCTCCGCGCGGGCCACCTCCTCGACCCAGTCCGCATACCGCTGCTCAGCGCCGCGTCGTGCGGCGGCCTTCGCGGCGCGGTAGCCGGCCCAGCCGTCGCCGTACCGGAGCACCGTGCACGCGTCCCGGTCGACCTCGAGGATCGTGGTGGCGATGCGCTCGAGGAAGCCGCGGTCGTGGGTGACCGCGACGACGGTGCCGCGGTGTGCGCGCAGGTGCTCCTCCAGCCAGCGCACGGCCGCCGCGTCGAGGTGGTTCGTCGGTTCGTCGAGGAGCAGGAGTTCGGGGGCGGCGGCCAGGACGCAGGCGAGCGCGAGCCGCGACTGCTCTCCGCCGGAGAGCGAGCCGAGCGGGCGGTCGCGGGTGATCCGGGCCAGCCCGAGCCCGTGCGTCGCGGCATCGACACGGGCGTCCGCCTCATAGCCGCCGCGATCCTCATAGACGGTCAGCAGTTCGCCGTACGCGGCCAGATCCTCGTCCCCCGCGTCACCGAGGGACTTCTCCATCACCCGCAACCTGCCCTCCATGTCGCGTAGTTCGGCAAGGGCGAGGTCGACGGCGTCCTGTACGGTGCGATCCGGGTCGAGGTCGAGGGTCTGGGCGAGATATCCGGCTCCGCCGGGGAAACTCACGGTGATCTCGCCGGCGTCCGGCACCTCGGCTGCGGCGAGCAGCCGCAGCAGGGTGGACTTGCCGGAGCCGTTCTCGCCGATGACGGCGGCCTTCTCTCCCGGACGGACGGTGAAGCAGACCTGGTCGAGGACGGTCCTGGTGCCGTAGGACTTGGTGACGTCCTTGACGGACAGCTGCGCCACGGAAACGGGGGCGGCTGTGGGTACGGCGGTTTGGGCGCGGTCGCGCATATGACTTTCCCTGGGCATGCGAAGGGTCTACGGGCGGCGGTGACGGCGGCATCGGCCGTGCCCGGACTCAGACGAAGAAGAGGAAAGCCATGCCTCCACTATAACAAGACGATGCGTATCGTCTCTACTCGCGCGGGTCGCGGAATCGGGCCGCGTTCCGCAGCCGGGTTCGGCCTGCCCCAGCTGCGGGCGGTATTCGCCGCGCGCTACGCCGCCGGTGAGCTGATGCTCTACGACAGTCAGGGCGAGCAGGCCACGGGACGGGGCGCTGTCATCGCGTGCGTCGACACCTCGCACTCCATGTACGAGGCAGGGCCCGGCGGGATCACCCGCGAGGCGTGGGCCAAGGCGTGCGCTCCGGCGCTGCTGGACCAGGCACGGGGCGGAGCCCTGCCGGGGTCAACGGCCGTCGCGGCGCCACTCGTAGCGCCACACCGCGTCTAGGTAGTGCTCCTCGGAGAACGCGCCGGGTTGCGGCGGACCGAGACGGCGGGCGGCCTTCACGCACCGCTCGTCGTCGTGGAGGGCGAGCCCGTGCACAGCGGCGACCTGGACCTGGCGGTCAGCGTCGCCGAGCAGCGCGGCCATCGCCTCGGCGAGTACCGGAGCGCGGTCACTGCCCTGTCCGACCGTGAGGCAGGCATCCCGTCGTACCGCCGTGTCCACGTCCGTCATCAACATCAGGAGCGCCTCCCGAACCCGGTCGGAAAGGTCAGGCAGCTCGCGCCATCCGCCCAATCCGGCTGCCACCATGCGCCGGACACCGCCATCGGGATGGCCGGCACAGGCCAGGAGTGCCTCCTGAGCGCGTGAATCGGCCTGCTCCCCCAGCGCGTTCAGCACCTCGGTGAGGACGACGAGGTCCGTCTCCGTCCTCGACCAGTCGGCGAAGATGTCCAGGGCAGGACCGGCGTACGCATCCGCGTCACTGTCGTCGAAGAGGTGGGTCAGTCTCAGCACCTCGGCACCGAACAGCCTGTGAGACGGCCCTGGATGCGTACGCAGAGCCGCGGCAGCCTCCCAGATCTCCCGGTCGCGCCGGTGCGCCAGCGAGATGGTGGCCCGGCCCCACGCAGGGTGGTCCTGGTCGTGGTGGAGGGCGCGGGCCATCAGTTCCCCGAACGAGGCGCGGATGCCGAGCAGTTCCTCCAGGTCCGTGAGGATCGCCGCGTGCCCGTCCCGTACGGACCGGCCTCCCAGGGTGAGTTCGCCGACGCGGTAGTACTCGTCGTCCTGGACCCGGGTGTGGACGAGAGCCTCCTCGGCGCCCGTGCGACGCCGCAGTTCCGCTGCGGCCCCCGCCTCGTGCCGGCGGCGCGCCAGGTCCAGCATTTCCAGCAGCTCCGTTTGGGGGTACCTGCCCCGGATCCGCTGGTCCAGGAGCGCCTCGACCAGCGCGGGCGACCCCGATTCGACGGCGTCGCGCAGCGGCAGCAGCTCGTCCGGCCCGCACTGGCCCGCGTCCGCACCGTACTGGAGCAGCAGTTGGGCGATATCCCCGGCGTACGTGCGAACAGCGAGACCGAACGCGGCGTCCCGTACAGCGGGGTCGCAGTCCGCTTGGAGGAGGCGCCTCACCAGGGCGGGGTCGCCGGCCCGAACCGCGGAGATCAGGCCCGCCTCGCCGTCCGTCACGTTGCTCGAAGCACCCATGCCCGTGGCCCTGTCCCCCGTCGTGTTCTTCCGACTCAGTGGAGGTCCGCGGACGCGCGCGGGCTCTCACCGGTCGGCGAAGGCATCGTGTGCGGACGCAGGACCATGAGTGAGCCTTCCAAGGTCGCCACCATGGCGAAGGGGAACCGGTCGACCTCGAGGCAGAGTGCGACGTCGTCAGGATGGACTCCTTGGCGCACTCCCTCGGCCAGTTCGGCGGCGGCGCGAGAGTCGGCGGCGCGGCGGAGGAACGCGGCGGCATCCGTCTCGGTCTCGGTCACCCTCCGAGCGATGTACTGAGCACACGCCAGGTCTTCGTCGGCTCGCCCCTCCTCCCCGGTGACCACGAACGTCACGCTGTCACTCGCGCGCGTCCGCAGCAGCCGGGCCGTTGCCTCCGCCACCACGAAGCTGGCGCACAGCACGAGTGACGACTCCTTGACGGCGAGGGCGCCGACCGTCCCTGCCGTGGTCTTCTGCACGACGGTCCGTCCGCCGACGTCAATGGTCCGCAGCAGGCCCGGGGAGTTGACGGTGTCGAACCCGGGCGCGGGCGGACCGTCCTTGAGCGCCATCCAGTCCGGGTGGCGGGCTTTGAGCGCCAGGGCTTCGTCCAGCGACCCGGCGAGAACGATCTTTTCCGCCCCTTGGGCAAAGGCCCAGGCGGCCACGGTGAAGGCGCGCATGACGTCGACCACGACCGCCACGGACGGGGCTTCGGTCAGATCAGTGATGCCAAGAAAACGAGCGTCCATTCCGATCATGATCGCGCATGCCCGACCCGAAGCACCCGAACAGTGATGCGCGTCACTTCGGCGGACCGGCCCTCCGGTCGGAACGGACCGAACCTCACCGGTGAGTCGAAGGGTGCCGCCGTCCAGGTGGCGCAGGAGGCGCACCGGTGCGGAGTTGTCAGCCCTCGGTGTCGTAGCGCTCGCGGGCGGCGTGGACCTCGTCGAAGTGGGTCTCCGCCCAGTCCTTCACGGCGACCAGCAGCAGGGCGAGGTTGCTGCCGAGCGGGGTGAGGGCGTAGTCGACGCGGACCGGCACGGACGGGGTGACCGTGCGGGTGAGGATGCCGTCGCGTTCCAGGGTGCGCAGGGTCTGGGTGAGCATCTTGGGGCTGACGCCGGCGATCTTGCGGGCAAGGTCGCTGTAGCGCTTCGGGCCGGGGGCGAGGGCGGACACGACCAGGCTGACCCACTTGTCGCTGATGCGGTCCAGGAGCTGGTTGGTCGGGCACGCCTTGATGAAGGCGTCGTACTCGGCGCGGGCCTTCTCGCGCCGCTGGGCCGCGGTCATGGTCGGCATGGCGGTCCTCTCCCCTGTCGGCGGGCTCTCCCGTGTCGCGGGTGCTCTCCTCACGGTGAGGTAGGCACCTGCGGGTAACTACTACCTCCTGGATAGTAACTCTTCCTAGGGTTGTCACTGCAAGACGGAGAGCACTTCGATACCTGGATGTCAGGAGAGTTGTCATGCGTGCAGCAGTGGTGCGTTCGTTCGGCGGACCCGAGGTCGTGGACGTCGTGGAGCGGGGACTGCCGGAGCCGGCCGCCCGGCAGGTGCGGATCAAGGTGGCGGCGGCCGCGCTGAACCCGGTCGACGCCGGGGTGCGCTCCGGCGTCTTCGGCGGCGCGGGCAAGGAGATCGGGCTCGGCTGGGATGTGGCCGGGACCGTGGACGCGGCGGGCGTGGCCACCGCCTGGAGCGTCGGCGACAAGGTCGTGGCCCTCGCCTACGGCGTCGACAAGGCGCTCGGCACGCACGCGGAGTACGTCGTGGTGGACGCCGGCGCGGTCGCGTCGGCGCCGGCGACAGTCGACGCCGTCCACGCGGCGACTCTGCCGCTGAACGCGCTCACCGCCGCGCAGGCTCTCGACCTGCTGGACCTGGCGCCGGGTGCGTCGCTGCTGGTCACCGGAGCGGCGGGGGCGGTCGGCGGGTACGCCGTCCAGCTCGCGGCACGGCGGGGCCTCGCGGTGACCGGGCTGGCCCGGTCGGACGACGAGGAGTTCGTGCGGTCGCTCGGGGCGGGCGGGTTCGTCGCCGGGGAGGCCGCGGCGGGCGCGTACGACGCGGTCCTGGACACGGCGGTACTCGGGGAACCGGCGCTGCAGTGGGCGCGGGACGGGGGCGCCTATGCGGGAGTGATTCCGCAGGCCGAACCCGCGTCCGTGCGCGGCGTGCGGACGACCGCGGTCGAGGTGAGCGCGGACGGGGCACAGCTGGCGGAGTTGGTGCGACTGGCGGACGAGGGAGTGCTCTCGCTGCGCGTGGCGGAGGTGTTCTCGCTGGCCGACGCGGCCAAGGCGCACTCCCGTCTGGGGGAAGGCGGGGTGCGGGGGCGTCTCGTCCTCGTCCCCTGACGGGGGTGCGCGGCGGGGGGCGTGGCCGGGCGGAGGCGCGCGGTGCTCGTCAACGGCCTTCCGGGGATGGTCGCCCGGGGCGAGGACGGCACGCCTGTCTCGGTCCTCGCGTTCACCGTCGCCGTCGGCCGGATCACCGACATCACGGTCGTGATCGACCCGGCCAAGCCGGCGCTGATGAAGCCGCCGGATCCGGCGTGAAGCCCCTGGCGGGGCAGGTCGCGCCGCCGGACGGCCAAGCCCGCCAATCATTCGAGGTGGGCACGCATTCAGGGCTTGTCGCTAGGAGGCCTTGCTCAGGGCAGGGTCGGTGCGCCAGACGGCGGCCAGTTCGGACAGCGGTACGCCGAGTACCTCACTGAGCCGGACGATCGTGCCGAACGCGGGCGTCGGCAGCCGGCCGGTCTCGATCTTGCGGAGGGTCTCGGGCGAGATCCCTGCCGCCAGGGCCACCTCGACGGGGTTGCGTCCGGCTCGGGCAGAGCGCAACGCGGCTCCGAGACGTCGGCCCGCCTCGATCTGTTCGGGGGCGAGCGGATAGCGAACCATCCGCACATGCTAGAGCCGCGGGTGGTCGGCGGCAACCACTCTCCTGGTATAAATATACCTGTCGGCCACCCCCAGGAATCGAGGATCGCAGTGATCGAGCACAAGTCTCCCGAAGACATCGAGCGCATGCACGTCACTGGACAGTTCGTCGGCCAGGTGCTGGCCGAACTGGCCGACCTCGCCGCCGTGGGGGTCGACCTGATGGATCTGGAACATCACGCTCGCCGCCGGATCAAGGAACGCGGCGCCGAGTCCTGCTACTGGGACTACGCGCCCTCGTTCGGCAAGGGCCCGTTCCGTAACGTGGTGTGCCTCTCGGTCAACGATGCCGTGCTGCACGGCTTGCCGCACAGCTACCAGCTGCGTGACGGGGACCTGCTGACCATGGACATGGCGGTGAGCATCGACGGCTGGGCCGCGGACTCGGCCCACTCCGTCATCGTCGGCACCCCGGCAGCGGAGGACCTGCGGCTGATCGAGGCCACCGAGGTCGCGCTGGAAGCAGCGATCAAGGTCGCCCAGCCGGGCAACCGGCTGGGCGACATCTCGGCTGCCATCGGCGCGGTCGCCGCCGAGTACGGCTACCCGGTCAATCTGGAGTTCGGCGGCCACGGTATCGGCCGCACGATGCACGAGGATCTGCACATTCCCAACGACGGTCGCCCCGGCCGTGGTTGGAAGCTGCGTCCCGGCCTGACGATCGCCATCGAGCCCTGGTTCGCCGCAGGCACCGACAAGATCGCCTTCGACCCGGACGGCTGGACGATCCGCTCGGCCGACGGCTCACGCACCGCCCACTCCGAGCACACGGTCGCCATCACCGAGACGGGCCCGCTGGTGCTCACCCGGCGCCCTGAGAGCAACGAGCGGCTCAAGGACCAGCGGGAATCATCGGCGACCGGACGCTGACGAGGCTTCATCGAGAACGAGGCTTCATCGAGGACGAACCCCGGTGGCCGACGACACCCGGCCATGGTGACCAGCCGCGAGCGTGGCCGGGTCGGGCCGCTGAGGCCGAGCCCGAGGCGGGGCCTGCACCCACTCCGGCCCGCCTCGCCTCGCCCCCCCTCGGTCCGCCCCGCCTCCGTCCGATGTCGGTCAGAGGGGGTTCAGGCGGGCCTTGAGCAGGCAGAACTCATTGCCTTCGGGGTCGGACAGGACATGCCACTGTTCCTCCCCCGTCTGGCCGATGTCGGCAGGGCGCGCACCGAGCTTCAGGAGGCGTTCGAGTTCGGCGTCCTGATCGCGGTCGGTGGCGTTGACGTCGATGTGCAGCCGGGACTTCCCCGGCTCCGGCTCGTCCCTGCGACTGAGGATGATGGTCGGCTGCGGACCGCCGAACCCTTCGCGCGGCCCGATCTCGAAGCAGTCGTCCCCCTCCTGATCGAGCACGACGTAGTCCAGAACCTCGCACCAGAACCGCGCCAGCGCCTCGGGGTCTCGGCAACCGAGGACGAGTTCACTGATGCGACATGCCATGACGAAACCTTTCAGCCCGGGGAACTGCCGGAGAGCCACACACGAACCTCATGGGTTCCCGGCAGCGAGAACCCCGCGACCGTACCGGACGAGGCGAGCACCGGCGAGATGATTTCGGGCCGCCACTCCTGGTCGGGCAGCCGGGCCGCGCCGTTCCCTGCCCGTCCCCGGACTGCGTGTGGACACGCCACGCCGTCAGTACGCCCCGAACGACCAGAAGACGCCGACCTCCTCGTCGTTGACCGCGATGAGACCCAGGTCGTCGAACAGGTCGAGGCCGTTCACGTACGCGGAGGTGAGGAAGCTGCGGGATCGCGTGCCCCGAAGGCCCGCCGCGACAAAGCCCGGGGCCGAATCCGATGCGGCGGCCGTCGCGTTGATCCAGTAGCGCGCGGCGGGGCCGTAGCGGTCGAGCAGGGTTCGGGCGTCCGCCAGGACGGCGTCCCGGTCCGGACGGGAGCGGACCGGGCGGGCCCGCCTCCCCTCGGGGGGGCGGGCCTGCCCGGGTTCAGGGCCGGTGGCGACCGAAGGTGACGTAGGCGTAGGTCTCGCCGTCGCGTGGTGCCCTCGTCCAGGAGCGGGTGGTGAAGGTGTGCAGTCTGCCGTGGGTCAGCGCGAAGCGGGGCAGTGAGAGGCCGAGTTCGGTGTGCAGGGCCCGCAACGCACGCACTTCGCCGTCGAGTTGGGTGTCCTGCGGGCGGAAGAGCCGTGCGGGGTCCAAGGCCTCCGGTATCGCGCCGGAGCGCTGGATCTCCGTGCCCCGCACGGTGAACGCGTAGAGTTCCTCGCCCTGTTCGGCCATCGACACGTGGAACGCGGCCGGGTGGTCGCCCGGGGCGGAGAACGTCGGGTCGCGCCACACCACCACCGCGCGGCCGGACGGGGAGGCCGCCACAGCCGGGGAGAGGAACCGCTCGTTCAGGTGGCGGGAGTCGCCGTCGAAGGCGAAGGCCCATCCCTCGGCGGTGCGGCCGACGGCGACCACGGCCCGGTCCTCCCAGCGTTCCACACCCTCCCGCTCTTGGGGCCTGGGTGCCTGCCAGGACGCCAGTCGCCGATCCACGGGCGCGCCGAGTTCGGCGCCTTCCTCTCCGATCAGGGCGGGCAGGCCGACGGGGTCGATCCCCTCCACCCAGACACAGCGGTATCCCTCGCGCGACGCCCGGTTCGCCACAGGCTCCGCCAGCCATGCGAGGCCCGGCGGGTCGAGATCGGGCACCGGCTCCGCAGAAGGCCCTCTCTCCCCCGCCCTCGGGGTCGCGAGGATCTCCCGCCCGCGCTCCGGCGTGATCAACGGACCCAGGACCGGATCGGCGAGCAGGCCGATCGGGGCGATCAGCGAGGGTCCGGGCGCCTCCCACGAGGGAAGTGCGTCACGCAGCACCCGCCACGCGGCGTCGGTCGCTCCCCATCGGGCCGCCTCCCGGGCCTCGGCGACGGCCTCGCCCCATGGGCCGGGAGGCGCGTAACGGTACGTGGCGTCCCGCATCGCGCTCAGTACGGCCTCGACGGTCTCGCGGGAGGCCCCGCGGGCGGCCATCATGCCCAGCCAGTGGTCGTCCCCGCCCAGCCGCCACTCGTCGCGTGCCGGCGCCATGGCCTGCACCGGCAGAAGCTCGGGCAGGTAGCGCGGGTCGGCCACCAGGTTGCCGTACTCCTGGGAGCCGTGCGGGGCCAGCAGGTGCCGGAGCTGCTTCAGCAGGACTGCGCTCCGTGGCCGTCCGAAGGACGCTGCTTCCTCGATCAGGAGCCGGGCATCCTCGTGCCGTCCGCGCAGGGCCAGCAGGCGGGCCTCCTCCACATGGGCGTCCTGGGCGCGCGTGGTCGCGTTCACGAAGTCGGGTCTCTCCACCCGGTCGCGGTGGAAGCCTCGGTACATGGCCTCCATGTACGCGCGAAACGACGGGTAACGGTCCGGGAATTCGCCGCTCCAGCCTTTGTAGACGTAGAGCGCCCATTCGCCGTTCCGGTCGGTGTCGCCGGGGTCGAGCAGGGCGTACGACATGTCGGAGTCCGTCTCCAGTCGCAGCGCCCGCTGCCACATCCCGGCCAGCAGGACGTCCTCCTGACGCGGGTCGTCGCCCAGATTCTCCTCGTACATCGCCGTCATGTCGTGGGGATCGCGGAACCAGTCGATGTCCGCGACTCCTCCGAGTTGGTAGACCCCGGCGATCTGGTCGACCCGCCACCCGTCACTCACGGCGAGGAACTCCCGGTAGGAGGGCGGCAGCCGCCGTCCCAGCCGCGCCTCGGCCGCGGCGATGGCCGCCTCCTTCGCCGCGGGCCTGCCCGGACGGACAACGGCCTGCACGCCGTCCCCGGAACCACCTTCGTCCTCCGCCTCCGCCTCGTCCTCGTCTGCGCGGGGAACCCACTCCTCCTGCCAACGTCCGAGGAACTCGTGCCAGTTGAAAGACTCGCCACTCATGACCGGATGGTGTCATCCGGCACTGACATCGCCGCTGATACCCAGGCTCCGGTGGTCGTGACCCGGGCCCTGACCGGCGGCGGGGTCTCGTCAGCGCACGACGTCGAAGACGTTCATCTGCAGGCCGTTGGCATAGGCCTCGTGCTCGACCAGCTCGAGCTTCTGGGTGTCCTTGTCCGACGTGCTGAACAGGCGCTTGCCCGCGCCCAGCAGGAGCGGGAAGACGAGCAGGTGGTATCGGTCGATCAGGGCGGCGTCCGAGAGGCTCCGGTTCAGTGCGGCGCTGCCGTGGACGATGATGGGGCCGCCCTCGGTCTCCTTCAACGCGGCGACGTCGTCGAGGGAGCGCAGAATCGTGGTCTCGCCCCAGTTCGTCACCAGGTCGTCCTCGGTGAGGGTGGTGGAGACGACGTACTTCGGCATCACCTTGTAGTCGGCGAAGTCCTCCATGTCCGGCCACACCGGGCTGAACGCCTGATAGCTGGTGCGGCCCAGCAACATCGCGGTGGCTTCCTTCTGCTCCCGGCCCTTGATCGCGAAAGCCTCGGGAAGGAACTCGACGTCCTTGAAGGTCCATCCGGAGTTCCGGTAACCGGGCTCCCCGCCCGGGGCCTCCACGACGCCGTCGAGTGAGACGAAGGCCGTGCTGATCAGGGTGCGCATGTCAGGTTCCTCGGTATCTCGTGATCTCGTAACTGGTTCTCAGCAGTTCGGCAGGTGCGTGATCGGTCCGCTCTCGTGGCTCTCGCGCACCAGTCGTGATCTCTGACCGCGGATCGCCGTGAAACTCATCGGTCCGACCCGTTTCGGTCGCTCGCTCCGACTGTCGCCCTACCTCGCCTTGGTGGCGATCTGGATCAGGTTTCCGCAGGTGTCGTCGAAGACGGCGGTGGCGACGGACCCCATCTCCAGGGGCTCCTGGACGAAGCGGACGCCGAGGTCACGCAGGCGCTCGTATTCCGCCGGCACGTCGTCGACGGCGAACTGGGCGAGCGGGATGCCGTCACCGGCGAGCGCGTCGCGGTAGGTCTTGACCGCCGGGTGACCGGCAGGTTCGAGCAGGAGCTCGGTGCCGTCGGGCTCGTCGGGTGATACGACGGTCAGCCACCGGTCCTTCTCCCCCACCGGCACGTCGTGCTTCTTCACGAAGCCGAGGATCTCGGTGTAGAAGCGCTCGGCCTTGGCCTGGTCGTCGACGAAGACGCTGGTCAGGTGGATCTTCATGGGGTGCTCTCCTGCGGTCCGGATGCGTGGGGCACGAGCCAGCGCTCGGCGATCTGGCGGAGCGGGGCCGTGTTGAGGTCGTGGAATTTGTAGCGGCCCTCTCGCCTCGTCTCGACGAGTCCGGCGGCCTCCAGCACGGCGAGGTGCTGGGAGACCCCCTGGCGCGAGATGCCCAGCTGATGCTTCATGCTCAGCCGCGAGCAGATCTCGAACAGGGTCTGCCCGGATTTCTCCGTCAGCTCGTCGAGGATGGTCCGGCGGGTGGGGTCGGCCAAGGCTTTGAACACGTCGTCGGCCACCACTCCAGCATAGGCAACCATTCACTTGCCTATCAAGTCGAAGGAGCACCCACGGCGAGTCGGCGCCCCCACACACCGGCCGACCCGCCGGCCTGTCGGCCCCACGACCGGTCGGCGCCGCGGGGTCGCGGTCGGCGGCCCGTCGTGCCGCCGACCGGCCGCCGACCGCGTCACCGTATCTGGACCAGCTTGGAGCAGGGCAGCCATCCGCCCTGGTCGTCGGTGGTGGTGAACAGGCCGCCGCCCGGACCCCAGCCGATCCCGTCGGGGGTGCGGAGGCCTCCCGCGACGGGGCTGATCCGGCCCGTCTCCCGTTCACCTTGTACGTGGTCCCGCGACCGGGTGCCGGCTGCGGTGTGGTGGTCGCACCGCCGAGGTCGATGGCGACGGAGAGGTTCACGTAGAAGTGGCCGTCGCGGTGGAGGAGACACCGGCAGCCGCGAGAGCAAGACAGGACAACTGCCTTGCCCAACAGGCCTGTTGCGGGTTGATGATCCCGGACGCTGATGACCGAGGGCCGATGGGGTGCGGCGATCCCACGAGCGGCCCGTGGGGCGGACGGAGCCTTTCCCGCGTATGGCAGGAAGCCGGGGCATCCCTGTGCCGGTGCCGCCCGGAAGAGCGCCGGGCGGGGCTCCGACAGGCGGTTCCGTACCCTGGTGGCATGCGCATGCGCCCCACTCTGAGCTGGTCCCCCGCCGAGGACCTGCCGCCGGGCACCACGGACCTCGAGCCGGTCGTCGACGCCCTGACCACGGGCGGTGTGCTGGTGCTCAGCGGGGCGGGCATCTCCACGGAGTCCGGCATCCCCGACTACCGGGGCGAGGGCGGAAGCCTGAGCCGCCACACCCCCATGACCTACCAGGACTTCACCGCCGGCGCCCCGGCCCGGCGCCGGTACTGGGCGCGCAGCCACCTCGGCTGGCGCACCTTCGGCCGCGCCCGCCCCAACGCCGGGCACCGGGCTGTGGCCGCGTTCGGACGACACGGCCTGCTCTCGGGCGTGATCACGCAGAACGTCGACGGCCTGCACGACGCCGCCGGCAGCGAGGGCGTCATCGACCTGCACGGCAGCCTGGCCCGGGTCGTCTGCCTCTCCTGCGGTGCCTCCACCACCCGCGGCGAACTGGCACGACGGCTGACGGAGGCCAACGCGGGCTATGAGCCGGTGGCCGCCGGAATCAACCCGGACGGTGACGCCGACCTCACGGACGAACAGGTCGGGGACTTCATCGTGGTGTCCTGCACGGTCTGTGACGGCATCCTCAAACCCGACGTGGTGTTCTTCGGCGAGGCCGTTCCACCGCCGCGGGTCGAGCGATGCCGTGAGCTGGTCCGGGAGGCGACCTCACTGTTCGTCCTGGGTTCCTCGCTGACGGTGATGTCCGGACTCCGGTTCGTCCGCCAGGCCGCCGAGGCGGGAAAGCCGGTGCTGATCGTCAACCGGGACCCGACCCGGGGCGACCCGCACGCCGTCACCCGGGTCGCGCTCCCCCTGGGAACGGCCCTCACCGCGGTGGCCGGCCGACTGGGCATCACCGTCGACAACGACACGACGGCGGGGGCGCGGGACGGCGCGTGACACACGACGCGGCCGGCGTCGCGAGGATGCGGCAAGCAGGCGTGAGGATGCGGCAAGCAGGCGAATCCGCAAGCCTGTTAGGCCGGCTCCGGGCCGAACAGCTCGAGCGCACTCCCTGGGCGTCACTTCCGCGGGGCTTCCCGAAGCGCCGGTAGATCTCCTTGCCCCATACGTTCCGGGCTCGTCGGCGTCCGAGCCCGACTCCGGAGAACGTCACCACGAACGTGCCGGCGGCGAGAAGGATGATCTCCTCGCCGAGCAACGCCTCGACACCACCGGCCGCGTTCTCGACTCGACTGCTGTGGGCTGGGCTGAACCGAGGTTGTGGGGCTGCTGGGTTCGAATGCGCTGCACCGCGTGCGGCGTTGCGGTGCGGTGCGGCGGTCGAACCCGGCCGGCGGGGAGGACATCTCGTCCCCGCGCGAACCGCGGACGCTCCGGAGACACACGTTCAGTCATGTGATGAGCCCGATACGTCCCGGTTCATCGCACCACGGACGTGCGTCGCAGGCGAGGCGAAAGGCCGTGTGGGCTGCCCTCGGCGTGCTTGTGCTGGTCCGGAGCGGCGGTCTGGGGCGAGATCGTCCGGGAGCGTGGGTGTGCGTCTCCCGCCCGCCGTCGCGGGTTCGGTCCCTACGCTCCGGCGCTGACGGACGCCGAGCTGCTGGGGAAAGACTGACGCGATCACCGAGCGCCTGCCGCACAGACCGACCCGCCGCCGCGCCGGCACAACGCTCCACGATCCCGCCGCTATCGCCCTTGACCTGCGGAGGGAGGCTGCGTGGACTCCGTCCCCGTCGGCCTCCGACCCCGATATCGCCCGGTGGGACGGCAACGGCTCCGCAGGCGTTGTCAGCGGCGCGGCTCGCCCTCTTCAGCGAACGTGGTCGCTCTTCTGCCCGATGCCTTTGATCCTGGTCGGAGTCCCGTCCGGGGCGAACGAGTCGTGGAAGGTGAAGGCGTGCGGCGCGGAGCCGTGGTCGTGGAGGTGCTCCAGCCTGGAGACCCCGTCGCGCCAGGTGGGTATCAGGTCGTCGGAGACCCACCAGAACACGTGATTCGCGTGCCCTGTCCTCTCGAACCAGTCGTAGCGCCTGTTCAGCGCCTCACGGTGCGGACCGGTGTAGATCGCGTCGAAGGCGGAGCGCAGGTCGGTCCAGAGCGAGAGGGTCGTGGCCAGGGCGGTGGTTTCCACCGTATGCCCCTTGTCGTACCAGGTCGGTACGGCGAACTCTCCCCACGCACCCCAGTCCGCCTCGAAGAGCATGCCCCGGTCACCGTCCGCCGCTTCGGCACGCGCGAGGTATCCGGGGCGCTGACTGATCTTCCGGTAGACGGCCTCACCGATGTCGTAGAACTCGCGCGTGAGAGGTGCGGGATCGGCGAGAGGTGACTTCAGGACGCCGAATGTGTACAGAGCAAGATGGGGCATACGTCTCTCCCTGGTGGGGGCTGCCTGGCGTGGACCGGTTCGGTGGCTTACGCCTGGGACGAGGGTTCGTGGGGCATGACCGGCTTGGTCCCGTCGCGGGTGATTCGGCTTGGAGTAACTCCCGCGCCAACATGGGCGATTGCCGAAGACCAGGTGAAGGTAACTGCCTCTGCGGGCCATGTCGAAGTTGCGATTTCCCTGTCCACGTGGCCTCTTGCACGGGACCTTGCGGGAACTGGGGCGGTGGCGCTACCTGTCGGCGTGGGAAGTCCGCATCGGACCAGCACATGCCGGGAAGCAGCATCGGCCGCCCCGCTCAACGAGTTCTGCTCAGTGGCGGTGGAGTCCCATGCAGCCGAGCCCGCCGATGCAGCGGCCGTAGCGGACGATCGCCCTCACCCGCCGCGTCGATGAGGATCGCTGGTGAGCAGATGCCCGTGTCGCCGTGTGCCGGCTGAAGTCTTCGGCACACGGCGACACCTCGAGCGGGAACCGCGCGCGGGGGGTGCGGGTGCCGGGCAGCTCCGGGAAGACCACGACGGACAGGGATCCGGCGAACAGCCCGCCCGCCACGTACGAGGCGAGGGCCGCCTGGTGCTGGCCGAACCAGTCGATGCCGGCGCCCGGGAGGCCTGCTTCTGCCCTTCGGCGACGCGGGTCACCGTCTTCGGCCACAGGGAAAGGCCGGGCTTCTCCGGATCCGCCGGACGCGTTCCCAGCTACGCGGAGGCCGTGGCGACGAGGACCGAGGAGAGCGAGAGCAGCGCGGGCGGCAGCACTGCCTGCCGCTCCGAGAGGGGAAGGACTTCTTCGGCGATCTGCAGGCCGAGGGTGTGCGTCATGAAGGTGCGGCGGGCGGTGACGCGTGCCCACATCTGCGGGTAGCGCTCGGCGAGTTCCGCGCGCAGGCCGGCGTCGGCGATCGCGACGGCGTCCTCGCAGTTGGCGGCCAGATCGGGGGTGGATCCCACGGGGATGATGTCGGCTTGCAGTGACATGCCGGAGTGGACGGTGCCGTGGGATCCGGCGGCGAAGGGGCTGTCGAGCCATTCGTCGATGTGCTGCAGGTGCCCGGGGTTCAGCAGCGGGCGGATCGACGACTTCGCCAGCTCGCGCGTGGTCTGCTCGGCGATCTCGGCGGTCGATGCCCCCAGGGTGAGGCCCCGGTACCAGGTGGCGATGGCGGCGAAGTAGCCGGCCGCGAAGTCGGTCTGCAGCTGGTCGAGTTCGCCTGCGCGCAGGACGTATCCGGCGCGCGAGGTCAGTCCGCCCTGGAGTCCGACCGCGGTCGACAGCAGGTCTCCGTGCCCGATCACGCGGTCGCTGGGGCTGCACAGACCCACGATCCTGCCGGACCCGGTGGTCAGCATCACGTGCGCGGTCAGAGGCAGACCGTTGAGTGCCATGTGCTCGGCGGTCGCCAGTTCCGAGCGTCCGGGCTCGAGGGCCTCGAGTGCTCGCCAGGCGTGGCCGGCGGCGCGGGTGGAGCGGTGCTCGTTGAGCGCGATCTGGTCGGCCTCGTTGCGGGAGCGCAGGCCGTCGATGCCCATGAGGATCGACGTGGCGTCGGTGAGGTTCTGGGTGACGTCGAGGATCTCGCCGATCACGAAGGCAGGTACGGCGTAGGCGTACGGCGAGACCGGAGAGTCACCGGCCGTGATCTGCCGCCATCCGACGAGCCCCACGTGGGATCGGGGGCCGACGCCGACCTGGCGCAGGGCTGCGGAGACGCGCTGCTGGATGCTGCGGTCCTGCCCGGGCAGGCTGAGCGACTGGCACAGCACGGCGGTCGCGGTGACGGGCAGGCCGGGAATCATCGCGCTCGACTCGTTGCCGGCGAGGATCCAGGGTGCGTTGTCCAGGTCCAGCACCACGAGGGCTTCTTCGAAGCGGGGGTCGAATCCGGTCAGGTAGAGGCTGTTGCCGGGGTGTTCCCGGTCGGCGTAGGCGATGAGGTGGGTGAGACCCAGCTCGCGCATCCGCACGCGCGTGCGGTCGATCCGGCCGGCGTACACCTCGCCCGACAGGACCGGCTCGGGCTCGAGCACGGACAGCGGAGGCAGCTCGACGTCGCGCAGTGTGATGTGATCAGACACGGGAGTCCCCCTTGGAGACGAGAGCGACCGCGCGGACCGGGGAACCGGTGCCGCCCGCGATCTTCAACGGCAGGGCGGCGAACAGGATCACCGGGGGCAGCCCGTCGAGGTTGGTCAGATTCTCCAGGACCAGGACGCCGTTGGGCAGGAACTCGTAGTGCGCCTTCAGGTCGGCGCCCGACACGTCACCGGGGTCGATGCTGATGCAGTCGATACCGACGGCCTTGATGTTCTTGCCGCGCAGATAGGCGGAGGCCTCACCGCTCAGCCCCGGCCAGCCGCGCAGGTAGTCGAAGCCTTCGGGGACGCGCTTCCAGTGCCGGGCCCAGCCGGTGTTGATGATGACGATGTCGCCCTCACGGACCGGCTCGTTCGCCTCCTCCCAGGCCCGCACGTCCGCCAGGCCGATGTGGTGGCTGGTGGCCTCGAACGGGCCGAAGGCCATCACCACGGCGCGGCCGATCAGCTGGGACACGCTCAGGTCGGCGGTGGAGATCCGCCGGGGATCCTCGGGATCGGGGACGAAGTGCGAGGGCGAGTCGATGTGCGTGCCGGAGTGGTCGCACATGATGAGCTGCTTGAATTCCGCGACGTCGTCCATCGACACGTAGTCGGCGATGATGTACTTCGGGTGCGTCGGGAAAGTGGGGATGCCGATTTCGAGCGTGTGGCTCAGGTCGACGATGTCGAAGCCACACAGGGTGTCGGCGAGACGGTCTATCTCACCGAGGGCTTTTATCCGGGGAGTCATACGAGTAGCGAAACACGCCCGCCAGAGGGTTAACAAAGACCACTTCCCGCTTACCTAATAGGAAACGGCTATAGGGCGGGCCTATGAGGCGGGTATTAGACTCCCCCTATGACAGTCACCCTGCGGCAGATCGAGTACGCGCTCGCTGTCGATGCGGCGGGAGCCATCTGCGCCGCCGCGAAAGCACTGCATGTCGCCCAGCCGTCCCTGTCCCAGCAGATCTCCAGCCTGGAACGCTCCCTGGGTGTCGTGCTGTTCGAGCGCACGGCGACGGGCACTTCCACCACGCCCGCCGGGCGGGCCTTCCTCGTCGAGGCCCAGCAGGCGATGCATGCCGTCGAACGTGCGCGGGAGGTCGCGGTCCGGGCAGCGAGCAGCACGCGCAGGGACGTCCTCATCGGCGCGAACGAGATGACGCCGACCCTGTGGCTGGCGAAGTCCGTGGCGACTCTGCGGGCGTCCGTTCCCAGGCTTTCGGTTCGCGTGGTGAACTTCGCCGACGGGGGATCGCTCATCGAGGCAGTCAGCTCGGGGGGCATCGACGTCGGTGTCGGTCCGCTTCACGCGGTGTCGTGGCGGGAGCGAAAGCACCGCATCGGCTCACTGGAACTCGGGATGGCCGTTGCCCACGAGTCCTCCCCCACGGCATCTGTGCCGGCCGGGAACCTCGGTGCACAGGATTGGGTCACCTGCCCGTCGAACGCCCCGGTCCTGACCGAACTGCGGAAATCGATCGGTGACACGCGTACGGACGACCCGTCCGCGGCCAATCTCAATGCCGCCGTTTCCTATGCGGACGCCGGCCTGGGAGCGACCCTGGTGCCCTCCGGTTACACCCTGCCCGCATCGCTCGACCTGGTGACCATCAATCCCCCGCCGACGGTGGACGTCTATGCGTTCGCCCTGCGCAGCACCGACGCTGTGACGTTCAACCGGATCGCTCGAGAGATCACCGAGCACACCCCCTCCTGAACCCGGCCTCTCGGTCCGCGCAGGACACAGACTTGCCCCGGACCGCGGTGGAGGCAGCAAGCCGTGCGGATCCGGGAACGATACGGCGTTCCCGGATCCAGGGGCCGAGTCCAGGCGCCGGGAACGGTCCCCGGCCGTTGAGGCGGGGCCTACTCGAGGCCGGCCTTCTTGCAGGCGGCGGCGTACTCGGCGGTGCAGATGTCGGCAACCGTGTACAGGCCGTCCTTGACGACCGTTTCGTCGATGTTGTCCACCGTGACCGACACCGGGGTCAGCAACCGGGAGGGGACCTTGTCGCCGGAGCCGCTGGTCTCGGTCCGGGTGGCGAGGGAGGAGACGTCCTTGCCCTGCAGCAGGTTGACCGCGAGCTGGGCGGCGGCCTCGGCCTCGGGCTTGAATGCCTTGTAGATGGTGGCCGACTGGGTGCCGGTGAGGAGGCGCTGGATGGCGGCGAGCTCGGCGTCCTGACCGGTCAGGGGGATGCCGCTGACGCCGGCGCCCTTGAGCGTGTTGGCGATGCCACCGGCCATGCCGTCGTTGGCGGCGTAGACGCCCGCGATGCTCTTCGCGCCCAGCTGGGTGATCGCGGCGGACATCTTCTGCGCGGCGACGGTGTCCTTCCACAGGCCGGACTGCTCATAGGCGATGTCGACCTTGCCGTCGAGTGCGTTGTGGGCACCTTCCTTGAACTTGGCGGCGTTCGGGTCGGCGTCGTCGCCGTTGATCATGACGACCTTGGACTTCGTGGTCGCCTTCGAGCCGAGCGCGGTGAGCAGGGCCTGGCCGTGGAGCTCGCCGACCTTGACGGTGTCGAAGGAGACGTACGCCGAGACCGGGCCCTGGGCCAGGCGGTCGTAGGCGATGACCTTGATGCCCTTGTCCACCGCGGACTGGATGGAGGACTTGATCGCGGCGGAGTCCTGCGGGTCGACCACGAGGACCTTGACGCCCTTGGTCACCATGCTGCTGATCTGCTGAGCCTGCTTGGCGGGGTCGCCGGCGGCGTTCGCGTACTCGACGGTGCAGTCCGGGCAGAGAGACTTGACCTTGGCCTCGAAGTACGGCTTGTCGAACCTGTCGTAGCGCGCGGTGACGCTGTCCGGCAGCAGCAGGCCGACGGAGTTGCCGCCGGAGGAGGAGCCGGTGCTGTCACTGCCGGAGTCGCCGTCCCCGGCCTTCCCACAGGCGGCCACGGAAAGAGCCATCGAAACCGCGGCGGCACCTGTAACGAATCTGCGCATCGTTGCGTTCATTTCGGAATTCCTCCGAGAAAGGGCCGCAAGGTGCGGCCGGCGAGGGACTGGAACATCAACAGCTGACAAGCAGGTGCAGAACATGGAATGGTCAATCCGCGCACCGAGACGGCTGGGTATCCATCTCCCCGTCGCCCCGGCCGGACGGGCATTGCACCGCCTTGCCGTAAGCCTTTAGCAGTGCAGTCAAGCCGCATTCATTCCCTTGTTGCAAAGACGGGTTTCCTCTTCGCCGATAGGGCCGGCCTCTTACCTGCCTCGCGGGCCCTCCCCCAATCACTGGACGCGACCACTTGCCAACGCCCGACGACTCACTCTATGGTCGTACGACCGTAAGGCATACAGTCGTACTTCAAAATCTAGGGAGCTCGTGATGGCGGCAACTCGGCCGGTGGCGCTTGTGACAGGTGCCTCATCGGGGATCGGCAAGGAGACGGTCGGCGCCTTCGCCGCGGCGGGCTTCGAGGTGATCGGAACCGCTCGCAACACCGCGCGGGTCACCGCGCCCGCCGGGGTGACCTACCTCGACCTCGACGTGACCAGCGACGAATCGGTCGCCTCCGTGGTCAAGCAGGTGATCGACCGGTTCGGGCGGATCGACGTCCTGGTCAACAACGCCGGTGTCGGCGCGAACGGCGCCGCCGAGGAGTTCTCCGTCGCCAGAACGCAGGAGGTCTTCGACGTCAACGTCTACGGCATCATGCGGATGACCAAGGCGGTTCTGCCGCACATGCGCACCCAGCGGCGCGGACGCGTCGTCAACGTCTCCTCCCTCAGCGGATTCGTCCCCAGCCCGTTCATGGCCATCTACACCTCGACCAAGCACGCGGTCGAGGGCTACTCCGGGTCGCTGGACCACGAGGTCCGCGAGCACGGGGTCCGGATCCTGCTCGTCGAGCCCGGCCCGATCAACACGCCCTTCGGAGACCACAGCGTGCAGGGCGACACCCCGATGCCGCTCTACGCGTCGGGGCGGCGCACCTTCGACGAGGTCCTGGCGAAGAACACCAGCGGTGGCGACGATCCCGCCACCGTGGCCAAGGTGATCGTCACGGCGGCCACCGACAAGAACCCGAAACTGCGGCGGACCGCCGGCTCGACGGCCGCAGGCATCAGCGTGTTCCACCGCGTCCTTCCGGCCCGGATCTTCGACCGCATCGTCCGCCGCTTCAACCGCATGCCGAACTGACGCTGCCCCATCGCGTGCCCGAACCGGTCCGAGAACGACGGCGCACCTGCGACGAGGTGGTCGCGGAGGCGATGGAGGACGGCGACGGTCCCGCCGTACCGCCACGCCGTTGAGGTCGCACGCCGTGGCAGAGGAGACCGGCCACAGATCTGACCGAGCGGTGCGAGGAGTACGGGAAGTGCCGGCGCGACAGTCGGCTGGGTCCTGACAACCCCGCGCCCGCCGCGGTCGAGGACGCCTGCGCCGCACTGCGCGGACTGGCCGAGCGTGCAGCGACCTGCACATCGACGTCGACCGCATCGCGATCGGCGGGGCCATCGCAGGCGGCGGAATCGCCGTCGCCCTCGCCCTGCTCGCCCATGACCGGGGCGAGATCCGCCCGGCGTTCCAGCTGCTCCGCTGCCCCATGACCTGGTGTCTCCCAAGGCCGAGGTCTCCCGGGAGTTCTGGCGCCGGCAGGCACGAGCGCTGAAGGACGCACGGTGAGACCGACCGAGAATAAGGGCAGACCGACTCCGCACGGCGGCGGGACCGGGTGGCAAGTGGTGCCCGGAGGACGCCTGGGATCGTCGAGGCCGTCGGCACCGGAGTCAGCCCCCTTGCTTACTCCGTGACCTGCGCCACGTCGTCACCGACGGATTCAGCCGGGACAGGCGCCGGTACGTCACGGGCCGACTGCACTGCGACGGCGTAAGCCGCTTCCCGACGCCATCCACAAGACCTTGATCCAGAACGCCCGGTGTGACCTGGGATATACGCTTTGGCGCCCGATTATGCGTAGCCTGACCGACTGCTCTCGCCTGCAGTGGCGCGACACCGGTGCACGTTCCCTCGATCCTTCAGGAGACCTGTGCGTCCCCGAGTACTCTCCGTCCCTCGCATGGCTTCTCTTCCGCCCGCCGCTCTGGCGGGCGGCGCGCTGGCCGTGGGCGTCGGCAGCCTCTATGTCGCCGCGCTGCTGCTCACCGGCGGTGAGATCGGGGCGGGTACGACGGTGCGCGGCGTGGCCATAGGGGGCCTGACCCATGCGGAAGCAGCCCGGAAGCTGGAGCAGCACTTGCCGGCGGCCGGCCCGCGGAAGCTGGCCGTGCAGGTCGGCGACCGCAGGGGCACGGTCGATCCGCGGCAGGCGGGGCTCACCTTCGACATCGAGGAAACCCTGGACCGGGCGACGTCCACCGGAAACGATCCGGTCAGCTTGATCGGCGGGCTGTTCCGCTCGGGCGGCGACCTGGAGCCGGTCGTGCGGGTCGACAGGGACAAGGCCCGTGCGGCCGTCGGGAAGCTGGCGGAGACCCTCGATGAGAAGGTCCGTGACGGCGCCGTCTCGTTCGACGCAGGCCGCGTCGTCCAGACCGCCCCGCGCACCGGGTACGCGCTGGACGTGGACGCCGCGATCGGCGCTCTGCGCGCCCCCTTCCTCCGCGGCGAGGCTGACTCGGTGACGGTGCTGCCCGCACGCGAGACCAAGCCGAGAGTCACGGCGGCGGAGATGCGACGGGCGGTGCGTGAGTTCGCGCAGCCGGCGATGTCGGCACCGGTCACACTCAGTGCGGGTGGCAGGCGGTTCACGATCACCCCGGCCGTGCTGGGCGAGTCCCTGACGATGCGGCCGGACGACGCAGGCAGGCTCACCCCGAAGCTCGACAGCAAGGGCCTGCGCGCCGCCCCCGCGGTGACCGCCGCTCTGAAGGATCTCCCCGCGACCCCCCGAAACGCCCGGCTGGGGCTCGAGGGCGACCAGGTCGTGGTGGCCGCCGACGCCAGATACGGCATAGAGGTCACCGACAAGGCCCTGAGCAAGGCTGTCCTGCCTCTGCTCACCAAGTCGGACGCCACCGCCCGTACCGCCCAGGTGGCCACGCGCCAGATCCAGCCGGAGGTCACCCGTGAGAACGCGGCGCGTCTGGGGCTGACCGAGAAGATGTCCTCCTTCACCGTCAACTTCGAACCGGCCGCCTACCGCACGACGAACATCGGCCGGGCCGTGGAACTCATCAACGGCTCCGTCGTCATGCCGAACAAGACCTGGAGCTTCAACCGGACCGTCGGCGAACGCACCAAGGCCAACGGCTTCGTCGAGGGCATCATGATTCTCGACGACCAGTACACCAAGGCGCCCGGCGGCGGGGTCTCGGCGGTGGCCACGACCGTCTTCAACGCGATGTTCTTCGCCGGCGTCAAGCCCGTCGAGTACGGCGCTCACTCCTTCTACATCGAGCGCTACCCCGAGGGCCGCGAGGCGACCGTCGCCTGGGGCAGTCTCGATCTGAGGTTCGCCAACGACTCCGGCAACGCCATCTACATCCAGGCCGAGTCCACCGACACCTCGGTGACCATCACCTTCCTCGGCACCGACAAGTACGACGAGATCACGTCCGTCAAGGGGCCGCGCACCAGCGTGCAGAAGCCGGCGAAGAAGGTGAACACCTCTGAGAAGTGCGTACCGCAGACCCCGCTCGACGGCTTCGACGTCACCGTCGAACGCGTCTTCAGCGACGACGGCCGGGAAGTGAAGCGGGAGCCGTTCCACACGCGCTACAAGCCCCGTGACGAGATCACGTGCGAGGAAGAACCGAGCGAACGCCGGCCCTGAGGGCGCAACCTCGCCAGTCGCTTGCAGCCGACGGCGTCGGGACGACCGGTGCGAGTGGCGCACATCGGGGCAGCGCTTCACCCGTATGGCTCGAACTCCTGCTCAGAAAGTGCCCTGCACCGTGCGTTGATCGCGCCGGCGCCGGGGACTGCGTCACTGACGCGCTGCCGAGGACGCCGCTGTGCCGGGCATCGGCCGGTACCGCCTGGCCTCAGCCGAACAGGCTGTCCAACCGGTCTGCGAGCCGGCTGGTCCACGGCAGCTTCTGAGCTTCGTGGACGGCCGTCCACTGCGACTCCTTGCTGGGAGCGACGATCGGCGCGGTCACGAGCGGATGGTTGACCAGCCAGGCGAGCGCGAGACCGGCCGAGGTGACATCGTGCTCGGCCGCGAGGCGGTCGAAGGCACGGATCTTCACCATGACCTGTTCGTCGTCGAGGTAGCGGGCGTGACGGGAGGCGATGCTGGCGCGGCTTCCGTGCGCGGGCTGCTCCCCGTTGCTGTAGCGGCCGGCCAGCAGTCCGGTCGCCAGGGGGGAGTACGGGGTGTAGGCCAGCCCTTCGCTGCGCACGATGGGCAGCACATCCTGGTCGTCGCTGCGCGCCAGCAGGGAGTACTGGTTCTGGACCAGTTCGGGCCGGACGAGCTTGAGACGGTCCGCGGTCTCCAGCGCGGAGCTGAGGGCGGCCGCGTCGACGTTGGACAGGCCGTAGGCGCGGATCACGCCGCTTTCGACGGCGTGGCTGAACACCGGCAGTGATTGGTCCCAGGGTGTGTTCGGGTCGACCTGATGGGCGATGTAGAGGTCGACGCGGCCCAGTACCGCGACGCTGTGCGCGAGCTGGCGGCGCACGCGGTCGGGCGCCAGGTTCGGGCCCTCGGCCGTGACGCCGGTCTTTGTCTGGATGAGGACGTCCGCGTCCGGGTGAGCCGCATTCCAGGTGCCGACGATGCCCTCGCTGGCACCGGCGGCGTAGATGTCAGCGGTGTCCAGGACCTTGAAGCCCTCCTTGTCGAGGGCCCGGTCGATCAGCTTGTGACCTTCCTCCTGCGACAGGCCGATCCCAGGTCCCGTGGCTCCGGCGATCCCGCCGATTCCACCGGTGCCGAGCAGGAAGCTGCCGAGCTGCCTGCGGCGTTCCTCGGGGGTAGTGGCGATCCAGCCCATGTGGTGGTCCTCTGTTTGGGTTGTGGCCGCAGGGCGGCGCCTTGTCGGGGATGGTGGTCTCGAAAATCCGGCATACACGCCTGGCTCTGAACGGACGGCCCAGTGCCTCGCAGCGGCGCTCATGACGCGGGGGCGGCGCTGCGCCGACGGGTGGCACTCCGTGTGACGGCGCACCGTTGGGGCCGCCCCCGGGCTATGACCGGGTCAGGCCTGTGCGGCGAGTTCGTCGGTGAGCTGGGCGACGACATCGGGGAGGTTGAGTTCGGTCTCGCTCTCCTGCCCGAAGCCCTTGGAGATCATGAGGCCGATTCGGGCCTGGGCCGCCGGCGTCTGGATCAGCTCAAGGATGGTGCGGAACGACTGCAGCAGCTCGCCCTCGCTGGGAGGCGCGGTCCGCTCGTTGACCAGGCGCTTGGCGGTGGCCAGCGCCCTGCGCTCGAAGCCGGCGATGCGGCGGGCGAAGGCGTCCACGAAGGCGTCGAGTTCGCTGTCGGGCACCGAGCGGTTGATCCAGCCGTAGAGCTCGGCGGTGTCGGCGTCGTAGTCCTCGCCGCCGACCGCGATTTCCAGTGCCCGGGAGCGGCCGACCAGGCGCGGCAGCCAGTCGAGGCCGCCGCCGCCGGGCACCACGCCCGTGCCGATCTCGGTCTGCCCGAACAGGGCGCGCTCGCGGCTGGCGAACCGGATGTCGCAGGCCAGCGCGAACTCGTTCCCGATACCCCTGGTGCGGCCGCGGACGGACGCGATGCTGATGACGCCCGCATGGGCCAGGCGGTTGACGAAGTGGTGCCAGTCGGCGGACAGGTCGGCGGCTCCGGGCACGTCGGGCACCTCGGCCATCCGGACGACATCGAGGTGGGAGATGAAGTAGTCCGGGTTGGCGCTGTCGAACACGACGACGCGGACCTCCGGGTCCGTCTCCAGGTCATCGAGCAGCACCCGCAGGGCTGCGAAGGTCTCCGGATCGAAGAGGTTGATCGGCGGGTTCTGGAAGGTCACGCGCCAGTAGCCGGACGTGACCTTCTCGACGCCGAGAACGCCCTGGGTGGTAGTGGCAGTCATGGTGAAGCTCCTTCTGTGTGCGGGAGGGCCGGGGGCACGCGCCGGGTGACGGCGGTGCACTCCGAGGACGGCGGGGAACAGGCCCGGGCTTGGATGCCGGCTCCCTTCCGGTCCGGATGGCGCGGTGCACGGAGTACAGCGCTCCGCCTTAGTGAGTTCGATTAACCGACTCACATAACCACCGTAGCATAGCGAGTCCGAAAAACAGACCTACTTCCTTGGGGGCTTCCGCTGCAGGCAGGTCGCCCACGGCGGCCCTGGCTGCGGCCCGCGGCAGTGGCGCAGTGGAGAAGTACTGCCTGCGCGCGGAGCACTCCTCACTGCCTCGGGGACCGTCGGCACGGTGACGAGTCAGCCTTGCGGGTGGCAGGTCGGGCCGCACGGTGTCCCGGTCCCGGTCGCGGGAGGACTGGTGCGGCAAGGGCGCCCAGCGGTCGGACCGAGGTGTCCGTGGTCGGCGCCCGGCATCCTTGGACCTGTCGGGACGACCGATGTCACACAAGGCGACGAGGTGGTCTCCCCCTCGCCCCGAGGCCGTTCTGGAAAGGGTGCGCTCAGCCAGAGAAGGAGCGGACGGAGGGCTCGCCGCGAACCCCCGGCGTCACTGCGCGTACGTCTCTCCGCATGCCTGCAGCTCTCGCAGGGCGGGGCCCATGGCCTGGCCGGCTGGGGTGAGCACGCACTCGTCGCGCGGGGGGGGTGCTCGCAATAGCGATGGCGGACAACGAGTCCTGCTCGTTGCAGTTTGCGCAGTCGCATGCTCACGGAACTACGCGGGGCACCGGTGTCGGCCTGATTGTCCCGCCTGGACGCTCGTGCCACGCCGCCGACGAGGGCCGTGCCGGGTGGCACCGTTGTATTTCAGGATGCGCGAGTGTGCGGGGTGACGTGGGTCTCGCCCCACTCGCGCAATGCGGCCAGAACAGGAATGATGCCCTTGCCCGCCTGGGTGAGCAAGTACTCGTCGCGCGGCGGATGCTCTGAATAGCGGCGGC
Source organism: Streptomyces sp. ID05-39B (assembly GCF_033794725.1). Lineage (NCBI taxonomy): Bacteria > Bacillati > Actinomycetota > Actinomycetes > Kitasatosporales > Streptomycetaceae > Streptomyces > Streptomyces sp. ID05-39B. The sequence continues at coordinate 41,100 of NZ_JARGEF010000006.1, forward strand.
GCTCGACCAGTCCGGCCTCCTCCAGTTTGCGGAGCCGCAGCGCGAGCGTCTCGCGGGGCGCGCCGGTGTTCGTCCGGATGTCGTTGAAGCGGTGCACGCCGAAGCCCAGCTCGCGCAGGACGAGCAAGGTCCAGCGCTCGCCTACGACGCCGAGCGCATCGGCGATCGAGCACACGCGCGGCGCCCCGAGATTCGTTGGTTCGCTTCCCTGACTCACTCCTCCATAGTAAGGCCACCCCTGGTGCACAGGACCGGGCAGCTGGTTGCGCAGCGCGGGGGCTGCGCGCCCCTGTCCAGCCCCGGCCGACCTGTCCCGACTTTCGCCTGGGCGCTTCTGGGGCAGTGTCAGCGGACTTCGGGGGTGTGCCCGTGGCGGTGGGGTCAGGAGCCGCGCAGCCCCGGCGAGGACTGTGAGTGCCCGATGCCGACCAGGCCTGGCGCCAGGCTGTTCGCCTGGGTCATGCCCGCAGATCCTCCGTCAGGGCAGGCACTCGGCGAGCAGGTCGACGACGTCGCGCCAGGCTCGCTGCGCGTGCTGTGGGTGGTAGCCGACGCCGGGGACCGTGGGGTGGTCGACCGGCGGGTGGTGGAAGGCGTGCAAGGCGCCGCCGTAGACCGCGAGGCGCCAGTCGACGCCCGCGGCCTGCATCTCGGCCGTGAACGCTTTGCGTTGCGCGGGAGACATGATCGGGTCTTCCGACCCGACGCCGGCCCACACCGGGCAGCGAATGCGCGCCGCCTCGCCCGGTCGGCCCGTGGTGGTTGCGTTGACTGTCCCGATCGCGCGCAGGTTGACGCCGTCGCGCCCGAGTTCCAGCGCGATTGCGCCTCCGGTGCCGTAGCCGACGGCGGCGATCCGGTCGGGGTCGGTCCTCGGTTCGGCGCGCAACACGTCGAGCGCCGCATGGCCGATGCCCCGCATCCGGTCGGGATCAGCGAGCAGGGGCAGACAACGGCCCAGCATCTCCTCGGGGTCACCCAAGTAGCGCCCGCCGTGGAGGTCGAAGGCCAGCGCTACGTATCCCAGCTCGGCGAGAGCATCGGCCCGGCGGCGCTCGACGTCGCTGAGCCCCATGCCCTCTGGTCCGAGCAGCACCGCGGGCCGGCGGTCGACACCGGCCGGGAGCGCAAGGTGCCCGATCATCGTCAAACCGTCCGCCGGGTACTCGACCGTCCGCGTCGTAATCGCCGTCATGAGACTGGACCGTAGTGATCGTCGAGCCCGGTCCGGCCGGTGTTCTGCCGCTGGCAGAACAGCGCGGGTATCCCTCTGAAATGCGGCGAGGGCTGACAAGAACCGTCACCCAACGACGACCACACCCGCGCCGCCAGGAGCTCTCCCAGCTCTGCCTCAGCCGCAGAGAAGGCGGGGCCGCTCCAGGCGAGAAGTCCGGGTCGGCACACGGGGATCAGCCCGTGCTCCGCGCGATGTTCAGCGCGAGCGCCTGGAGGATCGCGTCGGTGGGTGTCTCGGGGTCCGTCCGGTCGTACGCCTCCGCGACCGTCTCGAAGGCCAGCAGGAGGCCGTTGATCAGGGCGCTCAGCGGCTCGGAGAGCTGGTCCAGCACGGCAACGCCGACCTCCGCCGGGTCCTCGGTGTCAGGGACGAGGAACTGCGTGGGGATGACCTCGCCGAGCAGGTCGGAGACGTACTCCGTCTCGACGCCACCGCGCAGGGCCGTGAGTGCCGCGATGGCCTTGAGCTGGATCTCGTTCTCGGTCATGTGTCGAGCGTAGGGGGAAGCGCGGGTACGACGCGCCAAGGCCGTGAGCGATCAGCGGATCGGTCGGATGTACTGTTCCCTCGCGGCTGGGGCGGAGCCTCGCCACGTTTGCCTCCGTCGGGCGACCGGGGCAGTTCCACCAGCTGGGCCGGTGATGACACCGCTGCAGGGCATATGACCACCCTTTCTCCTTTACTCACTGCTTCCCTGCGGGCAAAAGAGCAAAGGAAATCCAAGGAAAAGCATGGGGGGACAAAACTCTCCCTGCCAAGGGAGTCGTGCACGCCGTCATCGTCGACGCGAGCATCGGACGCGGCCGTATCAAGGCCATCGACGCGCGCGCCGCCGAGAAACACGCCGGTGTGCTGCGGGTGATCCACCACGGCAACGCGCCGAAGCTCCCGTACCGCGACAACGCCGGGTCCAACAACCCGCAGGGGCGCAGGCTTCGGGTGTTCCAGGACGACCGGGTGCTCTTCCACGGCCAGCCGGTCGCCGTAGTGGTCGCCACCACCCTGGAGGCCGCTCAGCACGGGGCGAGCCTGGTCAAGGTCCGCTACGACGCCGACAAGTCCTCGACCGACATCACCAAGGCCGAACCCGGCGAGCCGACCCCCTATGCGCGCGGGGACGCGGAAGCGGGGCTGAGCTCCTCGGCCGTACGACTGGACCTGAAGTACGAGCTGGCGCGCAACCACCACAACCCGATGGAGCCGCATGCCACCGTCGCCCGATGGGACGGCAACCGGGTCACCGTGTGGGACAAGACCCAGTGGGTGGTGGGCACGCACGCCGGCCCGCCCCTGGTCGGCACGGTCATCGCCGTGCTCACCCTGCTCCCGCTCCTCGCGCTCGCCGTCCACGGCACCGCCGGCGGCAGTCGCATCGTGGCGCAGCACACTGCCCCGGCCCACGCGCTGGATGACCCTGCGGTGCGGACACCGTCGCCTCGCTGAGTCCGGTCGGCCCCACGACGAGCCGCCCGGGAACGTCCGGCCGCCGGACTCGGGAGGGTTGCCCGTGTGGAGGGTGGCGGAGCCGACGCCGGCCCTGGCCGACGCTGCGGGGCCGCAGGCCGTTGTGGCTGCGGCCCCGCTCGGGTTCTACGGTCAGGACGGGTCGCCGTACTGGAGGCCGCGTCCGTTGGTGCCCACGTAGACGCGGCCGTAGGTGTCGGGGTCGCCGGTGATGACTCCGCCGCCGCTGATGTTGCCCCACTGGTGGGCGTCGTCGTTGACGCGGACCCAGGTGGCGCCCTTGTCGGTGGAGCGGAAGACGCCGGTGACGTCCTTGACGGTGCCGATCAGGTACAGAGCCTGGTAGGCGGTGCCCGGGGCGGCCTTGCCGAAGCCGAGGGCGGAGGCGGACTGCACTGCTCCGGGCGCGGTGAAGGTACGGCCGCCGTCGGTGGAGTGCAGCAGCCCCTTGCCGCCTCCGGAGATCCACAGGTCCCCGGCGATGCCCGGGACGGCAGCGAGCCGGCCGGAGGGCAGGTTGGTGGCGCGGGCGGTGAAGGTCGCGCCGCCGTCGGTGCTGGCGTGGAGGGTGCCGTCGGCCAGTGAGTAGAAGGTCTTGGCCGAGGAGCGGTCGGCGACGACCACGGCTCCGTTGCCCAGTCCGTTGACCTTCGACCAGCTCGCCCCCTTGTCGGTCGAGCGGTACGGGGCCTGGCCGGCCTCGGTCCAGACGATGGCGGAGCCATCCGCGGAGAGCGCCACCTGCCCGCTGTCGGCGCTGCCCACCGGCTCCGACGTGAACCCGGTCCAGTTGCCGCCGCCGTCGGTGGAGTAGGCGCCGTCCTGCTTGCCGCCACGGCCGACGCGGACCATCAGCGAGGGGTTGGACTGGGCGAAATCGATGTCGGTGCTGGTGATCATCATCGGGTTGTCCAGCCGCCCGGCGGGCACCTTGGTCAGGGAGTTGGAGGAGCCGTAGTGGAAGCCGCCCAGGTCACCCACGGAGGAGACGACGGTCGCGCCGCCGGGCGGAGCGACCGCGTCCTGCACCGCGGTCTCCTCCAGCCCTCGGGCTCCGATGATCCAGTGGCTGGTGCCGCCGTTGTCGGTGGCGGCCGCGTCCTTGCTGCGCCAGATGCCGCTGCCGGTGCCGTACAGCACGTGCCCGGAGTTGAAGGGATCGATGGCCAGGGCGGTCATCCAGTGCCCGGTTCCGGTACCGACGTAGGGAGCGGCGGAGGCGTCCCGCACGGACTTGTCCGCCAGCGCCTTCCAGGTCGTAGCGCCGTCGGTGGTCCGGTAGATCTCGTCCTCGGGCCACCAGCGGTCGAGGGTGGTGACCATCACCGTGGACGGCTTCTGCGGGTCGACGGCCAGACCGGAGAACCCGTAACTGCCCTGGGACGGCGAGACGTTCTTCCACGCCCCGCCGGCCGGCGTGTACTTCCACACCGAGCCCGCGGTCACGCCGTTGGGTCCGACGACGTCGGTGTACGTCAGGTACAGCGAGCCGTCACCGGAGAGCACGCCGTGCTGCGGCAGCTGGCCGGTGGGCTGTCCGGAGACGGCCTTCCAGGTGCTGCCGCCGTCGGTGGAGCGGTACAGGGAGGTGGACTTGTCGGCGACACCGGCATAGACCGTCTTGCTGTCCTTCGGGTCGTACGTCACGAAGGAGATGCCCGCGCCGCTGCTCGCCCCGTCCTTGACGGGGAACGAGGAGACCTGACTCCAGGTCACACCGTGGTCGCTGCTGCGCCACAGACCGTTCTTGCGGGTACCCAGCAGCAGGGTCCCGTTGTCCGAGGGGTTGATCACCAGCCGTTCGCCCGCCCCGCGGCCGTCCTCGTTGGCGCCCAGCTTGAAGGGCAGGTCGGTGCGCTCGAAGGTGCGGCCACGGTCCGTGGAGCGCAGGATCGAGGCGTTGCCCGCCCAGCCGTTGGTGTAGGTGCCCGCCGCGACGTAGAGCCGCTCGGGGGCGACGGGGTCGGTGGCCATCGAGTCGATGCCGAGCAGGTTCCAGTCCTTCTCGCCGACCCAGTCGGTCAGCGGGATCCACTGCTCGGCCGCGGCGTCCCAGCGGTAGGCGCCGCCCATGTCGGTGCGCGCGTACAGCAGGCCCTTCTCGCGCGGGTTGAACACCAGTCCGGTGACGTAACCGCCGCCCACCACCTGGGCGTTCTTCCAGGCGTACGGTCCGGCCGCGGCCGTGGTCTGCGCGCCGCCGCTCCCGGCCACCTGCGTCTCGGCCACCTTCACCAGCTTCCACTGCTGGTTGGCGCTGCCCTTGCCCGGATACTGGATCAGTGGCGCGCCGTCGGCCTTGGAACCTCCGGCCACGTCCAGGACGTGGCCGCTCCTGCGGGAGGTGAGGGTGACGGCGCCGCTCACATCGTCGATCCGCCACTCCTGGGAGGTGGAGGAACTGTCGCTCTGCTGCTCGACGGCCGCCGACCTGGCGGTCGAACTGCCCGCCACGCCCAGCACTTTGCCGCTGTTGCGGTTCACCAGCTCGTAGTAGCCGTCCCCGGTGGGCTTCAGCCTCCACTGCTGGTTGGTCGTGCCCTGGTCGGTCCACTGCTGGATACGGGTGCCGTCGGCCGTGGAGAAGGCGTTGACGTCCATCACCTTGCCGCTGCGAACGGAGACCAGCCGATAGTAGGCATTGCCGTCGACGGTCGCGGCCTGCGAGTCCTCCTGCGCGAACAGGAGATAGGGCACGACCATGGCGGGGACGCCGATCACCAGGCCGGTCGCGGTCCAGCGACGGCGGTGACGCCCGCGGCGCTCGCCGTTCGTGGGGTTGTTCATCGGGAAGGTGTTCTCCTTGCGTGCCGTTCACCGAAAGAAAAGCCGGATCCAGCTACCGGAGTGGCCGGATCCGACTCCTTGTCGTCACAGGCCCCGCAAAGGTTGCCGTGAGCCGAAAACATGGGGTCTCGCTCCTTCGGTACGGCGGGCCGGTGAGCGCCCGGCCCGCAGCACCGACCGTGGGGGCGCCCGCGCAGGGGCGGGAGAGGACGGTTCCTCCAGGGATCGGCCGTCCCTGCCTCGATCGTCGGCGGCGCTGCCCGGCCCGGAGGTGGACGCGGTGCGGGAGGAGGACAGACACGGGTGCACAGCGTGGGGTCAGCTGACGGCGTGCAGACCAGCGGGCCACACGAGTGTGGTGGCTGCCCAGGTGAAGCCGGCCCCGAAGGCGGCCACGAGGACTCGTTGGCCGGCGGTGAGTTGTCCGTTCGCTGCGGCATGAGTCAGAAGCAGGGGGACGGAGGCTGCGGAGGTGTTGCCGACGCGCGCGATGTTGGACGGGACAGCCTCGGGCGGAAGCTCCAGCGCATCGGCAACCGCCGCACTGATGCGCGCGTTCGCCTGGTGCACGATCAGACGGTCGATGTCCTGCACGGTCCATCCAGCAACAGTGGCGGCGTCCCGGGAGACCTGGCTCAGGTGGCGCACCGCGTGGCGGAGCACGACATTGCCCCGCATGTGTACGTACCGGCCCGCTTCGTCGCCCGGCGGGAGGCCGGGGAATCGGCGTGAGCCCCCTTCGGGGACGTAGATGGCGTCGGCGTGCTCGCCATCGCTGCCCCAGGCCACCGGCCCGAGGGTCCCGGGCTCGCCTGCCCGTCCTGCCCCCAGCACCGCCGCGCCCGCCCCGTCGCCGAAGATCGGCGCAGTGGAGCGGTCGGCGGGGTCGATGATGGCCGACATGGTCTCTGCTCCCACGACCAGGACGGTCTGGGCGGTGCCTGCCTGAATCAGTGCGGCTGCCACGGACGTCGCGTAGACGAAACCGGAGCAGCCGGCCGCGAGGTCGAATGCGGGTACGTGGCGCAGGCCGAGTCTGTGGGCCACCGTCGGCGCGGTCGCGGGTACAGGGTGGTCGGGTGTGGTGGTGGCCAGCACCAGCGCGTCGACATGGTCCACTCCTGCCGATTTCATGGCGCGCAGACCTGCTTCCACCGCCATGTCGCTGGTCGCCGTGGCGGGGTCGGCGATGTGTCGTGTGGTGATGCCGATGCGCGTGCGGATCCACTCCGCGGAGGTGTCCAGACGCGTGCACAACTCCGCGTTGGTGACTTGGCGTGGCGGCAGCCAGCTGCCCAGGCCGATCAGTCGGGCCGCCGGCAGGGACGGTGAGGGCAGGGCGTCAGGTGAACTCACGCGGCTCACGGTAGGCAGGTGGGGCAGGGTGTTCTCGGTTGTTTCGGCGGTGTCACCCGTTTGTGGTGCCCGGAACCGGCCTTGGCTGTCCGCGGGGTGGTGATCGCCGCCGGCGGCGGCATGGAGGGGGTCGTCAGCCGGGCTGGGGAGCGGCGCGTCGGGCTACGAGGTCGACCATGTCCCCGACGGTGGGTGCCTGCGCGAGGTCCTCCTCGGGGATGACGAGTCCCAACTGGTCTTCCAGGGCCATGGACAGTGCCGTGACGGCCATGGAGTCGATGCCGGCCTGCGTCCGGGTCGCGTCCTGGGCGATGGGTGCCGCGGGCAGGGCGGCGTGGTGCACCAGGAGGTCTTTGATGAACGCGAAGTCGACGACGGCTGAGGGGTCCTCGCTGACCTCTGCGGGCGGAGTTCGCCGTGCTTGGGGTCCGCCCGACTGATTCGGCGGTTGCGGCCCTCCGCTGCGCGTCGGGGAAAGTTCCTCCGCCGCGTCGCTGAACAGTTCGGCAAGCGCGTGGAGTCCGGGAAGAGCCGCGTCGGTGACGAAACAGACGCTCGTCGTGTCGTTGTAGCTACAAGCGACGATGGATGCGGGCTGGTTGCGGGGCAGCCAGTTGAACGGCTGGATGTGGGTGATGGGGTGGCGGCCGTGGTGCAGCGGCCGGTGGATCGCGACGTACGAGGTGGTGATCGCTGCCCGGTCGGGTGTGGTGAGCAGGGTGGCCGCGCGGTGGAAGACCCGATTCGGGGTGAGGTCCATCAGTGACCTCATGGCACCGAGTCGGGCAGGGTCTTTGGTGCTTCGGGTGGCCTCGATGACCCGGTCAAGACGGCTGTCGGCCGAAGGGTCGTCGCAGGGCAGCGCGACGGGCGCGAACGTGATCAGATTCCCTGGCCGTTGGTCCTCCTCGGCTCGGCGCAGGTTGACCATCGTGAGGGCGGGCAGGCGCCTGCCGGCGCCTCGGGGCCAGTGGTCGGCGGACCATGTGCGCAGGGCCCCGCTCAGAACGGCCAGGAAGGCGTCGTTGGTGTCGCCGCCGCGCTGGGTCGCCGGGCCGCGCAACCGCTGCGTGGGCAGGTGCGCCCAGTTGACCACACGAGTGCCGTCGAGGGGTCGGGCGGGATCGTTCCAGACGTTGTTGGCGGCGCAGGCGGACAGCGTGCCGCGTAGCGTACGCAGGTACGCGCCGGGAGTGGGGCGGGCAACAGCTCGGACGGCGGGCGTCGTCGCGCCCCCGAACAGCGTGTGCAGGGTGCTGATGAGGCCCATGCCGTCCTGGGTGCTGTGGTGGGCCCGCCAGCAGATGGCGTAGCGGTCCGGGGCGTAGCCGCTCAGCAGCCATGCGTCCCAGAGGGGTCCCTGGTCGGGCAGTGGATGTGCCATGAGGTCGCGCAGGGCCGTGTGAAGGTGTGCGTCGCCGGTCGGGATGCGGCGCTCCCGGACGCGTTCGTGCAGGTCCGGGGCGGGGTCGTACTGCCAGCGCGCTGTGAGTCCCGGGCCGTGGAGGTAGTGGGTGAGGCGCGGTTCGAGGTGCAGGTGGCGGGCGATGTGACCGCGGAGTTCGCCGGCGTCGGGCGGGGTGCCTTCGAGGTGGAGGAGCACGCCGATCGTCTGGGACGTCGGAGGGTGGGTCTGAGCCATGTGGTGCATGGTCAGGTCCATGGGGGTGGGGGGCTGGGACATGTGCATGTGGCGTTCTCCGTGGAGTGACCGAAACAGCGTCAGAGAGCTGGGCTGGATGGATGGCGACGGGTCCGGGGTTGCTGGGCCGGCCGCGGCGAGGCAACTCGGGAAGGCCTGACGCGGCGGCTGAGGTGGGCCAGCGCGAGCAACGCGAAGGCGTCGGCGAGAACCGGCACGTGATAGGGGAAGGGGCGAGGACCCAGCATGTCGGGCGGCGACGCGACGCCGGCGGCGCTGTGGTGCCGCAACCGTTCGAGCAGGTAGTGGGTGGCGCGGGCGGCCGGGACCGGGTCGCCCTGGCCGGTGAGGATGATCAGGCCGTACGACGTGCTGATCGCGTCGCTCTCGCTGCCCTCCTGATGTCCGAAGCCCCCATCAGCCCGCTGGGCGGCGAGTACCAGGGAAAGGATCCGCTCGGTCACACCTCGGAAGGGGGAAGGAGGCCTCGGGAAGGTGTGGTGGATGGCGAGGTGTGCCCGAAAGAGGGTGTGCAGGCGGCTCCTGCTCCAGCCGGGTGGGAAGGAACCGTCGGGGAGCTGGCGCTCTGCCAGGAAGTGGAGGGCCGGCCGGATGACGCCGCGGTGCGAACCGCCTTGTGTGCTGAGCGCGTTGACAGCCGCGGCGGTCATGCACGCCTCGGAGGGAGTGCCCGCGCCGTAGGTGGGGAACCCGCCGTCGGCGCCGCGCACGGCGAGCAGGGCGTCCAGGCCACGCCGGATCGCGTCACGGTAGGCGTAGGGGTCGAGTTGGTGCAGGAATTCGACCGCGACGGTGGTGCAGTCCGTATCGGGCAGTCGCACGTGGTCGGTGTACGACCAGCCGCCGTCTTCGTGCTGCACCTGCGCAAGGTGTCGGCCGATGCGGTGCAGGACACGGCGGGGTGCGCCGGCAGCCTGGAGCGCGAGTCCCGAGGTGACCGTGGACCAGGTGTCGGTGTCGGTGACGAAGGGCATGCCGCCGTCGTCACGCTGGTGTCCGAGGGCGGTGTCCAGACCCTCGTCGACCATGGCGTTCATGCCCGGCACCGCTGCCAGGGCGTGCAGGACCAGAAGGTGGATGAAGAGGTTTCCCTCCCACACGGTGCCGCGCCGCCGAGTGGATGCCAGAAGGGCGAGATCACCGGCGTCTGGCGGCACTTCGCCTGCGGCCTGACGCAGGACGGCCTTGACTGCGGTGACCTGCACGGCGGCCCATGGGTGCAGCGCTTCCATGACGAAGGCCTCCGGGCGCCAAGAGGCCGGGTCGGGGGCTGCACCGAGAATGACGAACACAGCATGGAGCAGGGCTTGTTTGCGGGCACCGGCGAACTCAGCCACCTGGTTTGCGATCCCCTCGAGGATCTCGCGCCTCACGGGCGCGGTGTGCGGTCGCAGCGCGGTATCGGCCAGGGCCGCGTCCAACGGGTCGCCGGAGTTCCGGTGGCGCTCCAGGTATCGCGTGATGCGGGTGCGCGCGACGTCATGACGCTGCTCGTGCCGTCTCATGAGCGCCAGGGTGAGGGCGGATTCGAGGACCCGGCTGCGACAGACATCGCGAACGGCGCCGTCGGTTCCGACCCGCAATGTCAGGCGGGTCAGGAGTCGGTCGTTTCCGGCCGGAAGTTCGGCGGGCAGAAGCGACGCCGGCCACCTGGTGGTCAGTTGCTCGTGAGCGAGCGGTCTCATCAGTCGTGCGGTCCTTCGCGACGGGCACAGGGTGGACGGGCACAGGGTGGGGTCTCGTCAGTGGTGCGGTCTCGCGACGGGCACAGGATGGGTCACGGCAATGGGGTGGGTGTGCCATGGCGGTCCGGCGTCCATCGCGGTTCGAAGCGCCCCGTGACACCGAGCCAGAGCAGCGTCGCGGACACGAAGGATCGCAGCGCGTTCACATAGCGCCGTACCGCGGCCCGGTCGCAGTGAGGTACTCCTTCTCCCACGGTCAGTTCCGCAGCCAGTAGCTGAAGGTCGCACAGCCGGTTGTCCCGCATCCGCACCACACGCTCACGTGCGGTGGACATGGGGCAGCCGTGCTCACGCGCCCATACGGTGACCAGGTTCTCCTGCCGCGCCCGCAGGTCGTCCTCGGCCGATGCGAGGTCGTTGGTCCAGCCCGCCACGTCAGCCGCGGCCATGCGCAGCGTCTTCAGCCTGAGGTCTCCGCCAGGCAGGTCCGGCCAGGGAGCGTCGGCTGTGCACTCCACGATGGTGGCCATCGGCAACGCGGTGATGGTGCGGCGGCGCAGTGCGAGGTAGTCACCGAGCGCCAGTCGCGTCCGGTCGTCGCGGACCGCGGCCTCCTCGCAGGTGGCCGCGGCGAAATCGCGGTAGTCGGCGACGAACCGCTCCTGCCACTGCCGGGGCATCCCGGGAGCCGTGCGCTGCCACAAGTCGTCCAGGGCCGCCTCGGGCCCGCTGCGCACGTCCGCGCTACCGCCCTGGGTGAGCACTCGCAGAATCCGCGCGAACAGCGCACGCACCTCGTCGGGCCGTGAGCCGAGCCCGCTACGGTCCAATCGATCGTCGACCAGACAGATGAACGCGGCCCACTGCGCCGTAAGATCCCGCTGCGCCGCATCGGCCGCGGGCACGATGCCGGAGGCGAACTCCTCCAGCCGCATGGCGGCCAGGCGTTCCTCCTCGCCGACGTCGACGACCAGGCCCGTGTGCCTGGCCCATGCCAGCACCGGACCCTTCTCCTGGTGGGCCCGCGCGTCGGCCGACACCACCGCAACCTCCGGGCTTCCGCCGGTACTTCGCACCACCGGTTCAGTCGAAGGCGGGGAGAACATCGACACGACCCGCGACGGTGGCCGGGCTTTCCCCGGCCGGCACCGGTGGTGCACCGAACGCCTTGGTGAACACAGCCGCACCTTCCGCGGTGAGCACGGTGGCGAAGGGCTTCGCCTCCACGGAACCAGGTGAGCTGAGAGACGGCATGGTCACCGTGATGTCCTGCATGTCGATCGCGTACGTGGAGAGATCGACAGTCTCTGCCGCTTCCTCCGCGACCGCTGCCTCCACAGCCATCGTCCGCTGCGCCAGATCACCGTGGGCCTGGCTGAGGCGGAGGCTGTGTCCGTCCGATGCCCTGGTGAAGGAGACACTCCCCTGCGACGTCCACGATCCCGATGACACATCGAGGCTGATCCGGCCCTTCATCGGCCACTGCACGCACGGCGTCGGCCCGGAGGAGTCGAGCACTGCCGGGGAACCGGCCGACACCACGACGCCGTCCGCCTCCAGCTGCTGCGCGGCGGCTGGAGACAGACACCAGGAGACCGTTCCGGCAACGGGGAACTCGGCGCCCGCGGCCACGGCAACAGCCGCTGCCGCCGCGACGGCGGCAGCTGACACAACAGTGGCGATCACATTACGACCCCGCATGGGAGCACCTTTCGTCGTCGGCCCACCAGCATGGAGGTCGACCGCAGGATCACCCGCCGGAGAGAACGTTTCGGCAGTCCAAGTTCACCCGAATGTGAATGTGCGACTCCCGACGAACCAGCCGGTCGATCATGACCGTGCGTGTGGACCGCCCGCGTCCCAGCCGGCGCGGTGAACTCAGCGCGGCCTTCGCCGGGAGCGCAAGGGCAGGAGCGCAGCCGCCAGGCGGGACGCCGAGTCCGCCGAACCTACTGAAGTCCTCAGGTCGTCGCCACGGAGTGACGGTTCATGATCCCCGCGGTACGCCGGTCGTAGGCACTGTCCGCAGGTATCAGTGCAGTTGCTCGGCCAGTCCGACGATGATGCCCTCCGGACCGCGGACGTAGCAGAGCAGATAGCTGTCCTCGAAACGGGCGATCTCGCCGACGAGTTCGCCGCCGAAGGGGCGCAGGCGGGCCACGGTGTCCTCGAGGTCGTCGACGGCGAACATGACGCGGTGCGTGCCCACAGTGTTGTGCGGCGGGTTGCGCGGCCCGGCGCTGATCGCCGCGGGGCTGAGGTACTTCGCCAGCTCGAGCCGGCTGTGACCGTCCGGGGTCCGGACCATCGCGATGTCACAGCGGACGCCGTCGAGTCCGGTGCACTGGTCGGCGACGGGCCCCTCGACCTGCGCCCTGCCCTCCAGCTCCATACCGAGTTCCACGAAGTACGCGATGGCGGCGTCCATGTCCTCGACGACGATGCCGACGTTGTCCATCCGCTGAATCGCCATGGTGGTCTCTCCTTCTCGCTCGTGCGACCGATGGTGGCCGCCGATGGCCCTGGGACGGAGCCGGCGGCACGTTCTCGACATGCTCGGCCCGCCGAACTTCGAAAGAGTCTGTATCACGCCGGCACCGCTACAGCGGACCGACGAGCCAGGCGCCGCCTACCGCCCCGGTAGCCCGCCCGGTTCAGTCCTGGATGGTGTGGAGCCAGTCGGTCAGCAGGCGGTTGACCTCGCCGGGGCCTCCTGCTGGATCCAGTGGCCGCAGCCGTCCAGGAGGTGGAAGGCGGACAGGGCGGGGAGAGTGGCGGGGTAGGCGTCGATGGCGTCGGACATCCAGGTGGTGGAGGCGTCCATGGGCATGGACGGCGTCGACCTCCTGCGCATCGGCAACGGCAAGATCACCGAGATGTGGCTCTTCTCCGCCGACCCGGCCGCCGAAGACGCCTTCTGGGGCAGCGATGCCCGGGGCCGCGGCCTCACCCGCGTCAGATGGTTCGCCCTCCTCGTCGACGAGGACCGGCTTCTCTGAACCAGTGACCAGCTTCCGTCGAGGTGGTCGGCAAACCTGTGGCGCATGCGTCCCGTCCGGGCCAGGATGCGGCTATGCGTGATGTCCGGAGCGATCCAGAGTTGGGGGAGCTGGTTCGGCGGTTCGTCACGCCTGACCGGCGATATCTTCGGTTGGGTGGGGGCGTTCTGCGGCTAAACCCGGTCGAGCGCTCTGCCTTCGTGCGGAACCTGGCTCAGGCTGCCTACGAGATCACTCCCGCGGAGCTCGGCATTCTCCTCGAGGGTGGCTGGCGCGAGCGCAAGACTGCCGCCTGGCTGGTCACCGTGGCCCACCGGACCGAGTTCCGTGACCTCATCGGCCGCCTCCTGCTGGCCAGCGAGGGCCCGTATGCAGGCGCCGCATACTGTGTTGCCCTTGCGAAGTTCGGCTCCCCAGCGGATGCCGAACTGCTCGGCGCCTACCTTGATCACTACCTGTCACGCCCCGACCTCGACTACGACCAGGCAGTCGTCCTGGGGGCCCTCCTGTACCTCGATGAGATTCTCGGTTCCGCGTACGCAACACGGCTTCTTGCCCCGGGCGGTCCCTGGGACCGATGGCTCGAAGTCCGGGCCGTGGCTGCCCTCGACCCGCATTGCTGCCGGCAGTTCGTCCAGCAACTCTGCGCTTTCGCCGACGAGACCGCTGAGGCCGTCGCCTCGTTGGAATGCGGGAGCTGATCATGACCGAGCGAGACATCATCCTCAACGAACTCGCCCAAGGCCTGCGCCCTATGTCGCAGGGCATCGAGTGGTTCGACACGTACGGCACGCAGGAACAGTCGGAGATACTCCTGTTCCTGCGCCATCACTGTATGCAGGCCCGCGCCGTCACCGAAGACGGACCGGAGAGCATCCGCCGTGCCGGGCTGCGCCCGACGCACACGCCTGCGGTTCTGATCGCCCGCGGCCAGATCGACCAGCAACTGGGGAAGATCGCCGGCCTCACCCCTGTCGACGAACGCCGCAAGGCGTTCCGGCTGCTGGTCGCGGTACTCGCGGTCGCGGACGAACGGCGCCGCGAACGCTTCTGCTCCGGCGGATGCGGTCATTGGTGGCACCGCCTGTCCGTCACGGACGGGTGATGACGAGGGCTGCGCCGCTGTCCTCCTCCCCGGACTCCAACCGCAACAGGAGGGGGCTGACGGCAGCGCTCAGGCGCGCGTGTCGTCTGCGTCCGAACCGGTCACCGCGGTCGGGGCCCGCAACGCGTCATCGGGTGAACGCCACCTGGAGGCGCGGAAGAGCGCTGCTGGAGCGGGACGGAAGCCGCTTGCGCATCGGTCGGACAGAAGCGGTACTTGAACGCCCGCTTCACGTAGGTGGTCCTCACAGGGACGGTCGACGTTGCGGGCCTGGCTGTACCGGATCGCCACCAACGCCTGCCTGGACCTGCTCGCCAAGTCCCGCCCGGAGCCCGCGACCGGCGGCAGCAGCGGGAGGGCGCCTACCTGCCGCTCACGATCTACGTCCTGCGCATCACCGGCGGGACGATCACCGAGATCATCACCTTCCATGACGACCAGTTCCCGCGGCTCGGGCTGCCGGACCACCTGTCGGCGGACGGCACGGAGTAGTCACGGTGCGGACACTCGAGCTGCGTGGCGGCAGGCGTGCCGCGGCGTCGCCGCGGACTGGTCCGACGCGTTCGGCACACAGCCGATCCTGGCCCGGTGACATCGTTACGGGGCATGCGCTGATCGTGGGTGACCTGTGGCAGGGATCGAACTCTGGTCGCTCCGCAGCCAGGCACCGTCAGCACCAGGCGGTGCCGTCATGGCTGGCGGTGACTTCCAGGCCGTACTCGTCGGGGCTGTCCCCGAGATCGCTGGGGAACCACACAGCGAGATGGGCGGTGGTGCCCGCGACGGCCTTGTCGAAGCAGAGCGCTGAGGTGTCGACCGCGAGGCTGTCAGGTGCCGGGGACGGCGAAGGGCCGACGTTCTCGAGCCGCCAGCCGCCCTCTGTGGCGACCTGGCGATAGAAGGTGAGCACGTCGGCTCGGGGGATCGTGAGTCGGTAGGACTGTCCGGCGTAGGCGAAGCCGTCGTCCTCGTCGCATCCGGAGTACCGCTCGTCCTGGGGCCGAGTCGGGCTCGGGTGCGCGTCGAGGATGGGCAGGGACGCCAGGGTGGGTGCGAGCTCCTCGTCAGCCTTGGTACAGCCGTAGAGCCCACCCGACAGTGCCCACACTCCCGTTGCGCCGATGAGGGCTATACCGCTCGCGCCGACGAGTATCGGTGTGGCCACTGCCTTCAGCTTCATGGCGCGGAGCGTAGCGCAGTGGGTCTCGGCACGAAGCGTGCGCGGCGCGAGCCCACCAGTGGGCTCCGGCCGTCAGTTGAAGACGTCCAGGAGGTCCGGCCAGGAGCCCGCGTCGTCCGCGGAGCGGGGCCGCATCGGGAGCGGATCGGGATAGGTTTCCACCGCGGCCCTCGCGCGCACGATGTCGGGTCCGCCGCAGGCCTCGACCGCGAAGGCGCCGAAGACCTTGGCGAACGCGGCCGGGTCTCGGAACTCCACACCGAACGCCCGGCCGTCCCGCAGCGGTACCCACACCACCCGGTCGAACCGTGTCCATTCCAGCACCGGCTGGTCGTCCGCCGTCGACCGCCCCTCCAGCCACAGTCGCGCCACGTGCAGCAGGTTGACCTTCTCCATGGGCAACCGCTTGCGCCGCACCCGCAGTTCACGCGCTGTCAGCTCGACGCGCTGGTCCTTCCTCGGGTACCAGACGACACCGATCCCGAACGGCACCCACAGCAGGATCCCGATCACCGGCCAGACCAGAGCGTCACCCCACGACCGGAGCAGCCCGCCGTCCAGCAGGGACAGAGCTCCGAAGGCCAGCACCCACTTCGCCGTCATCCGCCAGAATCCGCTGCCCTGCCGGTACAGGACCCCTCGTTTCCCCGTCGTCGCCATGCCCGCACGTTATCCCCAGCCCCGCACCTCACCAAAGGTGCCCTCCCCCACACCCTTGTGACCTGCACGCGATCGGTCAGGCCGGAAGAGGTTCAGTGCTCACAGAGGGAGAACTCCCGTTCGTAGATCTGCTCGTTGTGTTCGTCGACGAAGAATTTGCGTTCCCGCATGAGGTGCTCGCGGTAGTCCTTCGCCTGTTCAAGCGTCATGGTCGAGGTGTCGGACCATGGTTGCTGCGGTGGCACGTCGGATGTCGAGACGATCTTTTCCGACGGGTCGACCAGGAAGAACGCGAGGATCTTGCGATGTCCCGGGCGGGTGGGGTCCGCGAGGCCGAATGGGCTGACGCGGTGTTGCAGGATGTTCGGGAACGCCAGGCAGCGGCCCGCCGGGGTGGATGCCGATCCCAGGACCTGGTTCAGTGCGTCCTCGTCCTCCAGGCCGTAGACCTCACGCAGACCGTTGTCGTCGTTCTGTTCGTAGTTCGGGTCGTCGAGTGCGGTCCGGAAACTCAGCCTGCTTTCGGTGATGTTCTCGCTGTCCCAGTAGTAGATGCCGGTCGAGACGATCCGCTCGTTCATCATCCCCTCGACATGCCAGGAACCCCCGGGGTACTCGGGGTCGTCCGGCGTGAGGTGAATGGTCGCGAGCTTGACGATGACCTGGAGACGACGACCGCGCAGGTCGACGCGGGCGGATTCGTCGGGCGACTCGGGCGGGGTGAAGGCCGGGGCGTCCGGGATGACCGGGCGGCGGTTCTCCCACCAGTCGTCCTGCGCCTGTTCCCACGCGTCGACGGCTTCCTCGTATGCCTCGTCATCGCTGTAGGAGGACCTGTCCGGATGTTCCGGCTCCGAGTCGTACCAACCGTAGGGATCGGCCTCGATCCGCAGGGGCCGCGGATGACGCAGATCGGTGAGCACGTTCTCCAGCACCGGACGCATACAGGCGAACAACTTCGGGAGGACGCCGACCAGTTCGTGATGATCCTGGGGATGGACGTTGTTGACGTACGAACGGAAGGTGACCTCGCCGTCGTCACTGACGTCGACGTCCGTGGGCAGCCACTGGAACCTTTCCGAGAACTCGTACTTCGAATAACGGTCCGTCGGGTTCTGCCAAGCCCGCTCAGGCGCTCCGCTCACCTCTCTCACCAGGCAGAACAGGGAGGGATGAACCAGATCCAGTACTTGGCCGTCGGACCCGGGATGCCAGTCCAGTTCTGCTTCGGGGACCTCTTCCAGAACCCGAACCGCCTCGCGCAGCCGGGCGCTGAGCTTGTCGTCGACCAATGCGTCCGACTGCCACACCCCGTCGACGCCGGACAGCTCGACGCCGGTTCGTCCGTCCCGCAGCGCGGCGTAGTGCGCGAGTTCGGCGAGCACGTAACGGACTTGCGCCTCGGTGAGGCCTTGTGTCACCGCCTCTCGCGTCCACCTGGCGACGATGTCGGCATCGTGCATCTTGTCGAACCATCCCGGCTTCGACCGGATGTGTGAGCTGCACTGCATCATCTGCAGTTCCCGCAGCGTCCGGGGTCTCGCGAGCGATACGGAACGGGAGGCGCGAAAGGGCAACGGGAAAGCGGACAGGCCAGACAATTCTCTTGATCCTCCCAGTCGGTGTGCGGTGGCCGGAAGGATACTTCGCCACACTGACATCGCCGCCGTGGCCCCTGTCGTCGCAGGAAGCGGTCGGTCGACGGACGGCCGCAGAGCCTACGGCCGCACCCTTCGGCCGCACTTGGCCGCCACGTTCCGCATCATCGGCGGACACGCGCCGGCTCAGCCGCTTCTCCGCCCGGCCGGGGCGCTGTGCCCGCGTCAGGCCCGAACCCTCTGGCGATCAGCCACCCGGCCAAGCCCAACTCCCAGGCGAACACCGGGAGTGCGGCCACCGACCCCGCCACGGAGAGTTGCGCGTAGGCACCGAACATCACGGCGACGGCCGAGGCGCAGATCAGCGGTCCGCCGATCATGCCGAGCACAGCGATGAAGCGCGGCACGAGCCGTGCGCGGTACGCCAGGTACGCGAGCAGGACGGTGTTCAGGCCGAGGGCGATGTTGGGCCCGAGCAGGAACGTCCAGTCATGGACGGCGGCCAGCGCGACATCGGCGCCGACCGCCTCCTGTGCGTCCACATCCCGCCGGAGGGTGACAAGCGCCAGGACGACGACGGTCCCGAGAGCGATGACGGCCGCCTCCAGCAGCCTCCCGAAGGCGTAGCCGAGCGCGAGCCCTTCGCCGTGGCGCCGCAGGACGGGGAACAGCGCCGCCCCGGTCCCGGCCACCGCCGCCACCAGCACCACCTCGCAGAGCACCCCGAGCAGCGCCCGCGTGTCGGCGCCCTGCGCGAGCCGGCCGTCCGCCGCGCCCAACAGGGGGCGGTACAGAACCGCCCCGGCTATCGCGGCGACCTCGGTCAGCAGGAACAGCGACCCGACGGCCACCGCGCTTCTCCGGTCCGCACTCATCTTCACGGGTACCCCTCGCCTCCCTGGTGGTGTACGCCGTACACCTCGCGGCCACCATAGGTGTACGGCGTACACTCGTCAAGGAAAGGACGGACGCTGTCGAGGACGGAAGTGACCGAACCGGAATGACTCGCCAGGAAGCCACGCACAC
This sequence comes from Streptomyces sp. ID05-39B, assembly GCF_033794725.1. Classification (NCBI taxonomy): domain Bacteria; kingdom Bacillati; phylum Actinomycetota; class Actinomycetes; order Kitasatosporales; family Streptomycetaceae; genus Streptomyces; species Streptomyces sp. ID05-39B. The sequence goes on from NZ_JARGEF010000006.1 coordinate 59,860, forward strand.
GCAACGGATCCCCCTGAACAGGGACCGCGTCCTGCGCGCCGCCGTCGCGCTCGCCGATGCCACCGGGATCGACGCGCTCAGCATGCGCAGGCTCGCCCAGGAGCTGGACGTCGTACCGATGGCCCTCTACAAGCACGTGGCCAACAAGGAGGAGTTGCTCGACGGCATGGCCGACGCCGTCGTCGGCGAGATCGATCCGCCGGCCACGGGCCCCGACTGGCAGCACGTGGTCCGCGCGCGGATCCTCTCGGCCCGGCGGGTACTACTGCGGCATCCATGGGCCGCCCAGGTCATCGAGTCGCGGACCGCCCCCACCCCGGCCGTGCTGGCCCACCTGGACTCGATGGCCGGATGCTTCCGCGAGGGCGGCCTGTCCGCCGACCTCACCCACCACGTCATGCACGCGATGGGCAGCCGCCTGCTCGGCTTCAGCCAGGAACTGTTCGACACCTCTGGCCCTTCCGGCCCGCCGGATCCCGGGCTGGCGGCGCGCTACCCGCACATCGCGGAACTGGCCGCGACAGCCGCGCACGACGAGGGTTCCACGGTCGGTGGCGGCTGCGACGACCAGTTCGAGTTCGAATTCGCCCTGGACCTCCTCCTGGACGGCTTCGAAGGCCTCCGCCGACAGGGCTGGACATCCGCGCGAGCGAAGGGGAGCCGCCGTCCGTGACGGGCGCCTTCAGCGGACCGCGGGGCGCGCTGGACCGCGGAGCGCCGGACACGCGACGGGTTCCGGCTGTGGGACCGGTGTGCCGAGAACCGGTTGGCGAGCCTGCTGCCGAGGACGTTCTGAACGGTGACGGTTCGAGGACGCGGAACCATTGTCCCTAATTTATACTTTGAGCTGATAAATGCGGTACGTGCTGGGTACGCAGTGGCAACAGCCGTCTCCCCGAGGCGTCACGCGTCACCCGGAGACGGCAGGGCATGACCGCACCGCATGCGACGCACGCCGGTTGCCCGAGAGACCTGTCAGGTCGCCCACGGCCTTCTCTCTGAGCCAGAGCACTGCCCGGAGTCGGGGCGCAAGCCCGGACCGGTCGGCGAGGAGCTGATTCATGTCACCGACCAAGCGCACCACGGGGGAGCTACGCAGCCAGGCCTGGTGGGACGATGCCGGAAATCCGGAGATGACGGCTTTCTATCTCAAACGATTCCTGAACTATGGCCTCACGCACGGAGAACTCCGGTCGGGCCGGCCGATAAGCGGAATCGATCAGACGGGTAACGTTCTGGTTTCCTGCAGCCGGCCCCATCTCGCTCTCGCCGACCGGATCAGGGACGGGGTCCGCGACGGCGGCGGAATTCCCTTCGAGTTCCCCGTCGATCCGTTGCAGGAGACCGGAAAGCGCCCCACCGCGGCGCTGGACCGCAATCTCGCCTATCTCGGGCTGGTCGAGGTGCTCCACGGATATCCGCTTGACGGTGTGGTTGTGACGACAGGCTGCGACAAGACCACGTCCGCCTGCCTGACGGCGACGGCGACAGCGACAGCGACAGCGACAGCGACAGCGACAGCGACAGCGACAGCGACAGCGACAGCGAACATACCGGCGATCGTGACTGGTGTGCCGAAGAGGTCGCCGACCACGCGATCGCGCTCTGGCTCGCGGCCGCCCGCAAGGTCTGCCGACAGGACGCCGCGACCCGGCAGGGCGAATGGCACCGGCAGACCGGAAGGCCCATCCGCCGACTGCGGGGACAGGTGCCGGGCCTGCTGTCCTTCGGTTCCATCGCACGGCTCATCGCCGAACGCGCCAAAGCGTTCGGCGTCGAGTTCTGGGCACATGACCCGTGTCTCGACTCGACCAGTCCGAGATCCGGGCATGCCAGGTCCGGCCGATGTCCTTCGACGGCTTGGTGGAAGGCGCCGACTTCGTGGTGATCCAAGCGCCGCTCACCCCGGAGACACATCACACCCTCGACCGTGCGACGCTCCGCCGGATGAAGCCGACGGCGATCCTCGTCAACACCGGGCGCGGGCCCCTCGTCGAGGACGCCGGCGATGCACCAGGCGCTCGCCGAAGGATGGAGCGCCGGCGCGGCGCTGGACGACATGGAGGAGGAACCGGCGAAACAACGCGGATGGCGCCCGGCCAACCCTCTCTTCAAGCTGCCCAACGTGATCGTCACGCCGCACGCCGCGTACTACTCCGAGGAATCCGTCAGGACGGTACGGACCATCGCCGTCGAGGAGTCCGTACGGGTTCTGACCGGGCGACCGGCGCGGTTCCCGGTCAACGAGCTGACGGTCGGCTCGCATCTGAGCCGGGGCGGTTGACAGGCTGTGCCTCTTCCGTGCGATGCGATCCGGAGGACTGGAACCCGGCGGACACCGGCATGCCGAGCCGGCCCACGTCATCGGCGAGTTGGTTCGACTGGGTCCGGCACACCACTGTCCAAGGCGCAGCGGTACTGACGGCGTGTATGGAATCGAGTCATGGAGGAGCGATGGGCAACCTGGTGGTCGTAGGAGCGGACGGCTCGGCGTCAAGTCTCGCCGCGGTGGGGACGGCCGCAAGGGAGGCCCAGCGCCGTCGCGCGGCACTGCGCGTGGTGTACGCCCTCAACTGGCCCGTCAGACCCATGTACGCACCCCTGGACACCACCCCGATCAGTCGCCTGGTGAACGAGGCCGCGGACCATGCGCGGAGGGTGGCGCCGGAGGTGGCAGTCACCGAGGACATGTTGCCGGGCGACACGGTATCGGTGCTGGAGGCCGAGTCCCGGGCGGCGGACCTGCTGGTCGTGGGCGCCCGTGGGATGGGCGGCTTCATCGGCATGCTGCTGGGGTCGACGGCGGCGTCCCTGGCGGCCCACAGCCGGTGCCCAGTGATGGTGGCCCGTGAGGATTCGGCCGAGGCCGGTCCGATCGTGCTGTGTGTCGACGGCTCCCCCGCGGGTGAGCCGGCGGTCGAGTTCGCCTTCGCCGAGGCGGCGCTGCGCGGAGCCGAGATCTCCGCCGTGCACGTGTGGCTGCCGGATCACGCGCCGGCCGGTACCGGTGTCGAGAGCCAGGAGCGGCTCCTCGCCCAGGCCCTCGCGGGGCACGCGGAGAAGTATCCCGATGTCACGGTCAGGCGCGAGGTGGCGAGTGGCGAAGCCAGGGAGGTCCTGATCGAGAGAAGCAGGAACGCCCAGCTCGTGGTCGTGGGAGCCCGGGGGCGCGGCGGGTTCACCGGTCTGCTCCTGGGATCGGTGAGCCAGGCGCTGCTGCACCACGCGCACGGTGCCGTGGTCGTCGTCCGCGGCAGGACCCAGTCCGACGTGCCGTGAGCCGACGCCCCTCGCGCGCGTCCGTCAGTCGTCCCTGCCGGTACGGGTACACGCCCAGGTCGTGAGTCGGCGGTGGCGCATGACCAGAGCCGGGGTGCCGCCTCTGTGACACGGGGGCCCGGGATGCCCTTGCGTGGCCCGTCACCCGGACGGCACCGGCCTGGCCTGGCCCGGCCTCAGCGGAAGTAGGTGTCGCAGAGCCTCCTCACGGATGGCGGCACGGGCGCCTGGTGCGACAGCCCGCACAGGGTGCTCAGGTCGTAGGTGACGGCCGGCGGTTGTGCGGGACGGGGCTCGACTGCCCGGGGGCGGGACGCCGCCGGGGCCGTGGACCGAGCCCGGGGGCGGGCCGGAGCGGGAGGCTCAGCCCTGCGCGGTCGCTCCGGAATCCGGGTCTGCGGCGGCCGTTCGGGGGTGGGGACCCTTGAAGAACGCTGTTCCTCCCCCGCTGCGGCTTCGCGGTCGCTGCCCCTGCTCCGCCGGGTGGGGTCGGTCGTGACGAGGGCGGTACGGGCGGACGGCTGGCTCTCGGCCGACGGCAGGCGGGACGGCGCACGAGACGGCGTACGGGTGGCGGGCCGACTCGGGGACGGGAGGGGTGACGGAGTCCGCGCGGCGGCCGCCATCAGCGACGGCGGGGGCTCGGGCGGGCTGTCCCTGGGGACGGAGTCGCATCCCCCTACGCAGAGGGCGGCAGCCAGGGCGGCAATGAGGGCGAGCGGGTGGCGCATGCCCTCAGGGTGGCCGTGCGGCAGGCGGCGCCGGGACAGCTTCACGGATGATCACTGGCACGAGTGACGTTCCGGCAGTTCCGGCAGTTCGGCGATTCCGCCAGCTCCGGCAGTTCCGGCAGTTGCAGGAAGGCGAAGGGAAGCCGCCACGCCCGGCACACATCGCCCACGCCATCCGGTTGCGTCCCAACTCAGCCAATTGCGCCGCACGTTACGGCCGAAAATGCCAGCAACTCCGGCACAACCATCTCAAGGCTCCACCCGTCACATAAGGCAGGAGCAACCAACTCCTAAACACACAAGGGGGAAATATGCGCTTCATTCACTCCATGCTGGGCGCCACCGCGCTGGCCGCTCTGTCGGTGGGGGCCACCACCGCCCTGGCGGCACCTGCTTCCGCCGCACCCAACACCACCGCGCCGAAGGTCTGCGGAAGCGGCTACAGGACCGTGAACTCCGCTCCCGTCGGCTCGCTGGGCACCGTCTACCTCGCCTACAACAGCACCAACGGCAACAACTGCGTCGTCACCATCCGCAACAACCCCGGCACCGCCGTGGACATGTCCGCCTGGATCTACGTCCCCGACACCAACGAGGGCGACGACGACTACGGGCGCTACACCTCCTACGCGGGACCCTCCTACGTCATCGGCAAGGGCTACTGCGTCAACTGGGGCGGCAGCATCGCCAACGTCCACGTTCAGGTGACCGGCTCCAACTGCGCCTCTCTCACGGAACACCGGACCACCTCCACCCGCTGACCCGTCCCGGCCACCACACCTGACCCGCCGCCGGTCCCCGCACCGAGTCTGCCGACCATCAGACCGGACGACACCGGGCAACCACGCGACGGGCGTCGTCCGCCTCGACGGTTTCGCCGTCGAGGCGGACGACGGCAGTGCGTGACGCTGCCCATCGGGAGACCGGCGCCTCACACCACCTCCCCCTCCAGGTGCGCCGACGACAACAGACGCGGACGTTCGAACCACTCCCGGGTCCTCTCCGCGCTGGAGAAGGCTGCCAGCAGCGCCCCCACCGCGACGCCGACACCCCACCACCCGTGATGGGCCAGCACGGCGGCCGTGCTACCGGCTACGAGCATCCAGCCGACGACGACCGCGCCGATGCGCACCTTGTCGCCGCCGCCGGCGAATTTCGCCGCGAGAACGAACGACGCCACCGCCAGCAGCACGAAGGGGACTGCCGCAAGAAGCAGCATGGCCAGGATCAGCTCGCCCAGGGCGCCGGTCTCGAACGTCGCGGCGACGACGGTCAGCACCACCAGGGCGACCACACCGGCCATTCCCGCGACGACGAGCATGGCGCGAGCGCACCTGGCCGCGCCGGGCATCCGGGTCATCAGCGTCCCCTTCATCGAGCGCGCCGGTGCGGGGCTCAGGCAGCGCCATCCCCTGTTGCCCGGCCACCATAGTCATCCCCAGCTGATTCCGGCCCCGACCGGCAGGTGGTCACTGCCGGTGACCGGCAGCGACCACGAACTCACCGGCCAGCAGGATTTGACGCATACGTCCACCCTCTGGGCACCGAGCGAGGCGGGCAGTCGCTCATGTACTCACACCGGCGCAGGTGGTCGTACTCAGCCGGCGCGGTGATCAGACGGGGCGTACGCCGACCGTGAGGTCCGGGCCCCGCCGCTCCCGCCCCCTGCCCACTCGCAGCCTTCACCGACCGGCTAGGGCGTGTTTCGAAAGTAGCGTCGTCTGCCCGAAGGGCAGGCCGGGCGGCGTCTGGTGCGTGCGATCGCAAGGCGGAGGGTCGTCCCGATACTGGTTGTATCGGGATGATCCCGACAACGCGGCGAGCGTGCGTGCCAGGCGTCGCCCGGCAGGCGGGACTTTCGAAACACGCCCTAGGCCTGCCATTGGTAGCGGCGTTCGGGGCGGCCCGCCTGCCCGTAGCGCAGCGACACCTCGGCCTGGCCCGTGACGCTGAGGTGTTCGAGGTACCGGCGCGCGCTGACGCGCGAGATGCCGACCTTCGTCGCGCACTCGGCCGCGGACAGGGTGGTGTCGGCCGCGCGCAGTGCGCGTCGGACCAGTTCCGCGGTCTCCACGCTCATGCCCTTCGGCAGGGTGGACGTCACCGTCGATGTGGCCGCCCGCCCCAGGGCGCGGTCCACATCGGCCTGTCCGCTGACCACGGCGGCGTGCAGATTGCCGCGGCGGGCGCTGTAGTGTTCCAGCCGGTCCCTGAGGTCGCCGGCGTCGAAGGGCTTCAGAAGGTAGTCGACCACGCCCTGCCGGACGGCGCCTCGGACCGCCTCCGCCTCGCGGGCGGCGCTGATCACGAGCACGTCGCAGTCCTGGGCCACCATCCGCAGCCTGGGAATGACATCCAGGCCGAACATGTCGGGCAGATAGAGGTCGAGGAGCACCAGGTCGGGTTGCAGCTCGGCGGCGGCGGCGAGGGCCTTCTCCCCGCAGTCCGCCGATCCGACCACGCGGAAGCCCTCGACACCGTCGACGAATCCGCGGTGGATCCGCGCCACCATGAAGTCGTCCTCGACAACCAGTACGTCGATCACCGGACTTCCTCCGTCTCCCGATCGGTGAGCCGGCCCACGGACATCCGGGCGGTGAACGTGGCGCCGGGCCGCGTGTTCGTCACCGACACCTCGCCGCCTCTGCGGGTGCAGACAAGCCGGGTGAGCGCCAGGCCGATACCCCGGTCGCCGCCCTGGGCGGCCTTTGTGGTGAAGCCGCGGGAGAACACCTCCTGCGCCAGTTCAGGTGCCACGCCCGGACCCGAGTCCCGCACCACGATCTCCACGCTCGACGCGTCCTGGCGCAGCTCGACCTCCACCCAGGCGTCGTTCTGGTGGTCCGGGACCGCGGCGGCGTCGAGGGCGTTGTCGACGAGATTGCCGAGCACTGTCGCCACGTCCGCGGAGTCCGTGGGCTCCAGCCGGTCCAGGGCGGTCAGCTCCGAGACGCGCAGCTGGACCCTGCGTTCGGCGGCGAGCGCGGACTTGGCCATGAGGAGCGCGGCGACGGCCCGGTCGCGGACCCGGCTGGTGAGAGTCAGGTCGAGCGACTCACGGTGTTTGCGCAGGGCGCGGACATAGCGTACGACCTCGTCGTGCTCGCCTATCTGGATGAGCCCGGAAATGGTGTGCAGCTGATTGGAGAACTCGTGGGCCTGCGCGCGCAGCAGTTCGGTGCTGCTGCGGAACGAGCCCAGTTCGCGTTCGAGCTGGGCCAGTTCGGTACGGTCCCGCAGAGTTGTCACCGAGCCCAGCCGTCGGCCGTCCTTGGTGACATCCATCCGGTTCATGACCAGCACCCGCCCCCGGCGTACGACCACCTCGTCGCGCCGCTCCGTACCGTGCTCGGCGCCGTGCTCACCGCCGGTCCCGGCCAGGACGTCGTACAGCCTGTCCTGGATCCCCAGGTCGGCCAGGCTCATCCCGACGCAGTCCTCGGGAAGGTCGAGCAGTCCCCGGCCGACCTCGTTGACCAGCGTGAGTCTCTGCTGCGGGTCGAGCGCGATCACGCCCTCGGCGATGCCGAACAGCATGGCCTCACGGTGCTCGGCGAGGCCCGCGATCTCGCGTGGTTCGAGGCCGAGGGTCTGGCGCTTGATCCGCCGGGCCAGCAACCATGATCCGGCGACCCCGAGCACGCTCGCGATGCCGAGGTAGGCCAGCAGGTACGACGAGGCGCCGCTGAGCCGCTGCCACACCGTGGGTGAGGCCCGCCCGATCATGACCGTACCGACGTGCTCGCCGATGTGGTTCTCGTCGTCGCGGAGCACCGGGACCTGGGCCACCAGCTCACGGACCCCGTCCACAGCGAGTTCGCCGGACCAGCCGCGTGCCTGCGCGACGCCGGGACCGTCCACCGGAAGCCGCGTTCCGACCAGGGTGGGGTTGGTGGCGGCGACGATCTCGCCGTGTTCGTCGGCGACCGTGACGGACGTGACGTTCGACTGGGTGAGTCTGGTCTGCAGCAGCGGTGCGAGGGTCTCGGCGGGCGCGGGACGAAGGAGCTGGGTGCGCAACAGCGGGTTTCCGGCCATCTCCTCGGCGAGGGCGGTGACCCGGCGCCCCTCGACCCGGTCGAACGTCGCCTTCGACTGCGCCAGCGAGACCGCCGCGACCGCGACGAGCACCAGCACGACGATGGCGAGCTGCAATACCAGCAGCTCACCGGCCAGGGTGTGGCGGCGTGACGTAACGACCACTATGAACTCAACCTTCAATGCTCACACAAGGCAGACGGGCCGACCGCGGAATCGCACAATCATGGCGCCGGACTCGCTCAAGCGAAAGAGATGAGCCATGAGAACTCGCAGAGCCGCATTTCTCGGAGCTCTTGCCACCGTGTCGATGATCGCCGTGAGCGCCTGCGGCGCCACCGCGGAGAAGGAGGACTCCGGGGGCGGAAGCGGGAGCGGGAAGCCCGTGAGCGGTCTTCGGATGATGGTGCCGAACACCCCGGGCAGCGGGTACGACGTCACAGCCCGGACCGTCGCCCAGGTGATGCAGGATGCCAAGGTCGCGTCCGGGGTCCAGGTCTACAACCTGCCCGGGGCCGGCGGCACCGTGGGCCTGCAGCGCCTGGTGAACGAGAAGGGCAACGGCAAGCTCGCCATGCAGATGGGGCTGGGCGTCGTCGGTGCCGCGTACACCTCGAAGTCGGCGGCGACGCTGACCGACACCACACCGATCGCCAAGCTGATCGAGGAGGCCGGCGCGATCGTCGTGTCGAAGGACTCCCCGTACAAGACGATCGACGACCTCGTCACCGCGTGGAAGAAGGACCCCAGAAAGGTGGCGGTGGGCGGCGGTTCGTCGCCGGGCGGACCCGATCATCTGCTTCCCATGCAGTTGGCGAAGGCCGTCGGCATCGAGCCGAAGAAGGTCAACTACGTCGGATACGACGGCGGCGGCGAACTGCTGCCCGCCGTCCTGGGAGACAAGGTCGCCTTCGGGGCCAGTGGATTCGGTGAGTTCCTCGACCAGATCGAGGCGGGGCAGCTGCGGGTACTGGCGGTGACCAGCGCAGAGCCCATCGACGCCGTGAAGGACGCCCCCACGCTCAAGGGTTCCGGTATCGACCTGGTCTTCACCAACTGGCGCGGCATCGTCGCCCCTCCCGGGATCACCGACGAACAGAAGAAGACCTGGACCGACTCCCTGACCAAGATGCACGACTCGCCGCAGTGGAAGTCCGAGCTGACCAAGCGCGGCTGGACCGACGCCTTCGTCACCGGTGACGAGTTCGGCTCCTTCCTCAAGGAGCAGGACAAGTCCGTCGCCGACCTGCTGACAGAGCTCGGCCTGGCATGAGTTCCCCGATCGACGAACTGAGCGGCGAGGACGCCCGTCCACCGCAGGGCAAGGACCGCGCACAGTACGGTATGTGCGCGTTCCTCGCCCTGCTGGGCACCGCGGTCATCGTGGACGGGCTCGGCATCCCGCACATCACCAGCAGCACCGACCCGGTGGGACCGCGCGCGGTGCCCGTGCTCCTGGGCGCACTGCTCCTGCTGGTCGCGGTCCTGTACGCCGTAGACGTGGCCCGGGGCGGGCGCGGCGAGCCGGAGGCCGGCGAGGACGTCGACCTGTCGCAGGCCGTCGACTGGCGCACGGTGCTCCTGCTGATCTGCGCGTTCGTGGCGAACGCGGTGCTGATCGAACGGCTCGGCTGGGTGATCAGCGGCGCCCTGCTGTTCTGGGGCGCGGCCTTCGCCCTCGGGAACCGGCACCACATACGCAATCTGCTGATCGCGGTGGCGCTGTCCCTCACAACGTTCTACGCCTTCGCGATCGGGCTCGGTGTGAACCTCCCGGCCGGTGTGCTGCAAGGAATCCTGTGATGGACAACCTGAACAACCTCATGCAGGGCTTCGAGGACGTCATAGCCCCGATGAACCTGCTGCTGGCGCTGATCGGCGTCCTGGTCGGCACCGCGGTGGGGGTCCTGCCGGGCATCGGCCCGGCGATGACCGTGGCCCTGCTGCTGCCCATCACCTACGGCATGGAGCCGGTGCAGGCGTTCATCATGTTCGCCGGCATCTTCTACGGCGGCATGTACGGCGGATCGACGACCTCGATCCTGCTGAACACGCCCGGGGAGTCGTCCTCGGTGGTCACGGCCATCGAGGGCAACAAGATGGCCAAGGCCGGCCGGGCGGCGCAGGCCCTGGCCACCGCCGCCATCGGTTCCTTCGTGGCGGGCACGATCGGCACCCTGCTGCTGGTGCTGGTGACTCCGGTCGTGGTGGACTTCGCGATCAGCCTGGGTGCGCCGGACTACTTCGCCCTGATGCTGCTCTCCTTCGTCGCGGTCACCTCCGTGCTGGGCGCGTCACGCATCCGTGGTCTCGTCTCGCTGCTGCTGGGCCTGACGATCGGCCTGGTCGGCATCGACACGGTGTCCGGACAGCAGCGGCTCACCCTGGGCGTCCCCCAGCTGGCCGACGGGATCGACGTGGTCGTCGTAGCCGTCGCCGTCTTCGCCGTCGGCGAGGCACTGTGGGTGGCCGCACACCTGCGGCGCAAGCCCGTCGAGGTCATTCCCGTCGGCAGGCCGTGGATGGGCAGGGCGGACTGGAAGCGGTCCTGGAAGCCCTGGCTGCGGGGCACCGCGTTCGGCTTCCCGTTCGGTGCTCTTCCGGCCGGCGGTGCCGAGATCCCGACCTTCCTGTCGTACGCGACGGAGAAGCGGCTGACCAGGCACCCGGAGGAGTTCGGCAAGGGGGCGATCGAGGGTGTGGCCGGGCCGGAGGCGGCGAACAACGCCTCCGCGGCCGGCACGCTGGTCCCGATGCTGGCCCTCGGGCTGCCGACGAACGCGACCGCCGCGGTCATGCTGGCGGCGTTCCAGACGTACGGCATCCAGCCAGGACCGCTGCTGTTCGAGCGGGAGGCGAGCCTGGTCTGGGTGCTCATCGCCAGCCTGTTCGTCGGCAACTTCCTGCTGCTCCTGCTGAATCTGCCGCTCGCCCCGACCTGGGCGAAACTGCTGCGGACACCGCGGCCCTATCTGTACGCGGGAATCCTGTTCTTCGCGTCGATGGGTGCGTACGCCGTCAACGCCCAGCCCCTGGACCTGTTCCTGCTGCTGTTGCTGGGGCTCCTCGGTTTCGCCATGCGCCGGTTCGGGCTCCCGGTGCTGCCGCTGATCCTCGGCGTCATCCTCGGCCCGCGGGCCGAGCTGCAGGGGCGGCGCTCCCTGCAGTTGTCGGGCGGCGAACTGTCGGGACTGGTCGGCGGGCCCGTGTCCTACGCGGTCTACACGGTGATCGTGCTGGTCCTCGTCTGGCCGCTGATGCGGCGGTTCGTCCTGCGTCCGCTGCGCGGGCGCAATACCTGAGAGTGCCTGGCAGAGAGTGCCTGGAGGGAGAGCAGACATGACCGTACTGGTCGGATACGTACCCACGCCCGAGGGTGAGGCCGCGTTGCGCGCGGGAATCGACGAGGCACGCCTGCGCGGCGAGAGGATGCTGGTGGTGAACGCCTCGCGAGGCGACGCCTATGTGGACCCGCGTTTCGCGCAGGAGCCCGACCTCGCTCATGTGCGGGAGGATCTGGCGGCCCTGGGCGTCGAGTTCGACATCCGCCAGGTGCTCGGTGCGGGCGATGCCGCCGAGGAGATCATCGAACTGGCGGAGCGGGCGGACGTGTCCCTCGTGGTGATCGGCCTGCGGCGCCGGAGCGCCGTCGGCAAGCTGATCATGGGTTCCGCCGCACAGCGGATCCTGCTGGGAGCCGGCTGCCCGGTCCTCGCCGTGAAGGCCCCTTCCTGAGCGGGAAGTTCACGGACTTCCGAGGACGGCGGCAGAGGACTGGGGCACCGGCCTTGTACGGCCGGTGCCCCAGGATCGTGCGGGAACCTCAGCTCATGGTGCCGATGCGCTCGACGCGCTCGTTGACGCCGTTACGGAGTTCGCTGAGCGTGGTGCCGGGCGGGGCCGTGGCCGGGGTGGAGGACGGCGGCTGCGTCTCGTCGGCGCAGGTCGTGCCCGAGGCCGGGACCACGAGGTCCACCAGGTAGCCGACGACCGCGTCCGTCGCGCAGGCGCTGCGGCCGAACGCGGTGTGCCCCTCGGCCCGGAAGGTGAGCAGCGAGGCCTTGTCGAGCTGCCGGGACAGCGCCACCGCGTCCCCGTACGGGGTGTCGGGGTCGCCGGTGGTGCCGAGGACGAGGATCGGCGCCGAACCCTTCGCCCGGTAGGAGCCGTCGTAGCGGCTGACACGCTCGCCCGGCCACTGGACGCAGGCGGTGGCGTGCTGGTGGTCGTACGTGGGAGGGCCGTAGGCCATCGCCGGGCCGAGCAGCGGCGCCGCCTTCGCGTTGGCCGTGACGTTGTGCTTGAGCCGGCGCAGGTCGCGCGGGTAGTCCCGGTCGACGCACTCGACGGCCACGTTCGGGCCGAGGAAGTCGAAGCTGGCCGGGGAGGGCGGGCGCAGCAGGAAGGAGGTGTTGTCCCGCAGCTGTGCCTTGTGCAGGGCGGCGCCGAGCGCGGGCCAGATGACCTTGCCCTCGTTGATGTTGAACATCAGCCGGTAGACCAGCGTGTACCCGTTGGCCTGGCCTCCGTTCGCGGTCGGTACGGGGGCGGCGTCCAGGTCGGCCTTCAGGTTCTCGAACGCGGCGCGTGGGGTGCCGTCGCCGAACCCGCAGGTGGCCTGATCGGCGGCGCACCAGTCGAGGAAGCGGCTCATCGCGCCGTCCAGCGCCAGGTACTGCGACCGGTCGTAGGCGTACGGACGGTTGGCGTAGTGCACGGGATCGTATGCGCCGTCGAGCGTCAGCGCCCGCACCCGCTTCGGGAACATGGCGGCGTAGACGGTTCCGATGTACGAGCCGAACGACCGGCCGTAGTAGGTGAGTTGCTGCTCTCCGAGTGCCTCTCGCAGCAGGTCGATGTCCCGGGCGACGTATTCGGTGCCGACGTAGGGCAGCAGCTCGCCCGCGTTGTCCACGCAGGCCTGGTCGAACTCGGCGGCCTCACGCAGCGCCGGCTCGAAGGCGCCGGGACCGGGCACACCCTTGGCCTCCGTGACGGCCCGCGTGTACCGGGCGTCGTCGAAGCAGGTCAGCGGTGAACTGCGGCCGACGCCACGGATGTCGTAGCCGAAGACGTCGAAGGAGTCGCGGAGCGCGGCCGGCAGGTCGGCGTGGTTGTTGCGCACGAAGTCCACGCCGGAGTTGCCGGGGCCTCCCGGCTGCATGAAGAGGGTGCCCTTGCGCTTCGTCTGGTCCGCGGCCTTCTTCCGGACCACAGCGAGCGTGATGGTCCTGCCGTGTGGCTTGCGGTAGTCGAGCGGTACGTCGGCGTTCGCGCACTCGAACCCGCCCTGGCAGTCGGTCCAGGCGAGCGACGGCACGGGCGGCTTCTCGGGTGTCTTCGGCGAGGCCGCCGCCTGGACCGCCGTCCCCGTCGCGGCGATCACGAGCGCTGTCAGCGCGGCTCCGACGGCTGTGAGCCGTCCGAAGCGTCTCGGTATGTGATGTGGAGTGGTCATGGGTCTCGTCCCCCTGGTCGATGTGTGGCCAAGCCCTCGCGGCGCGAGGTGAGTTCGGCTGACTGAACAGAGGGAAAATAAGCACGAACGGTGCCACGCACGGGGCACGAGCATGGCCGGTTCGGGCCGGAGCGGCCCCGGCGGTCACCGTGCGGGGCCGCAGTAGGCGCCGTGCAGGCGTCTCGTCGAAGGCCCGGCGAGTGCGGGCGTCAGATCGAGGTCGGCTTGTCCGGCTCTGCGGCAAGGCAGTTCGCGGACGCGGGAGTCCGGTCCTCCCGCGTCCACCGACGCCGTCTGTGACCTGGGCTGTCACACACCTTCCGCATCAGCGGCCCGCAGGCTTCCACCTGTGCGGTTGCCAGGTGGACCGGCAGTGCGGGCACGCGTCCGCGCGGTCGGCCAGGGCTGGACGCCGGCTACCGGAGCGGACTTCGCGTGGAACAGTCGGACAGGCGGATCAGCGCAGTCCGGCGAAGAGATCGTTCTCGGGAACGTCCGCGCCGGTGGAGTCCTGGACACGGACGAAGGTCTCCATGCCCATGAACTCGCCGAACCTCTCCTTGCCCATCTTGAGGAAGAAGATGTTCTCGCCCTGACTGGCGTGCGCGGCCAGCGCGTCGTACTTCTGACCGCTGAAAGCGGTGGTGTCGACCCACGTGGTGATCTCGTCGTCGGGAAGACCGATCTCGGCCAACGCGGCGGCCTCGGCCGGATCGGGCTCCGGCATGTCCTCGTTGAACTCGCGCATGATCTCGCCGAACCGCTGCATCATCGAGCGGGGCATCGTGGTCCAGTACACCTTCGGTGTCAGCGCGGTCATCTCCAGCGCCGCCATCGTGATGCGGTGGGCCTGGATGTGGTCGGGGTGGCCGTAGAAGCCGTTCTCGTCATAGGTGACGACCACATCGGGCCGGTAGTGCCTCATGAGTTCCGCCAGCCGGGCAGCGCCCTCCTGCACGGGGGTCTGCCAGAAGGAACCGGGCGTGTCGTTGCTCGGCCAGCCCATCATCCCGGAGTCGGCATAGCCGAGCATCTCCAGGTCGCTGATCTTGAGGACCTCACAGCTCGCCTCGAGCTCCTGACGACGCATCAAGGCCACCGCCTCCGGATCGTGTCCGGGATCGCCCGGCTTGACACCCCCCGGTCCGTCACCGCAACCGCCGTCGGTACAGGTCACGAGAACCGTGCGGACACCTTCCGCCGCGTACCGCGCGAGGACCCCTCCGGTCCCGGTGGCCTCGTCGTCGGGGTGGGCGTGTACTGCCATGAGCGTCAAGGGCCGGTCAGACATGAAATATTCCTCCTGCAGAAACGACATACGCCGTGGTCCGAGTGCGCGGCGAACGTACCCCGACCTGGGGCCCGGATCCTGGTGGGGGCGGACGACCTTGTGGTCTCCGTGTCCCCCCGCGCGGCTCCGGTCCCTCGGTCGATGCAACCGTGCGGGCCCTGCCTGCTGTTCCCGGCGCCGCCGTTCTTTTTCCGTGGTCAACGGCCTTGCCGGGTAAGGATGGTGGCGAAGCGGGGAACAGGCGGGCCGCCGCCGGGAGGGCCTCGCGCCGAAGACGGTGCGGGCCCATGACGCGGGCGCCTACTCGCTCAGCCACCAGCCACGGTTTCCCGGCCGCGCGCTGTCGAGTGTCATTTCGTCGGCGTGCCGATCCGCAACCGGTTGCCGTCAGGGTCGCGCAGCTCAATCTCACGCGCCCACGGAGCGTCCTCCACCTGCACACCGAACTCGGAAGCAACGGCCTCGACATCGCGAATGCGGAGGTAGACCAACGTGTCGGGGCGGGCGTCGCCCGTGTGCTCGGACAAGAACAACCGCACCCCGCCCCGGGCGACCTCGACGAACGCGGGAAGCCCCGGTTCGAAGCGATGTTCCCACCGCTTGGCGAAGCCCAGTCGCTCGTACCACGCGAGCGCCGCCGCAGCGTCCTCGACGCGGAGAATGGGAATGACTTCCTCGTCCATGGAGCCATCCTCGCAGACCGCCCAGGGCGAACGTCGGCTCCTGAAACGGAGTTCCGGCGGTACCGAGGGCGCAGATTCCCGGCCTGTCCGGGTTATTGACGTGCTAGCGACAACGGTGGCTTCATGAACAGTACACAAGTGTGGGAGCGCTCCCACACCTGCGCGTTCCGCACTCCCCCTCCGCCCCACTTCCGGGAAGGACACCCCGTGCGCAGCAGTCACCATCGCATCGTCGCCACTGTCCTGGCCGCCCTACTCGTCCTCGCCGCCGGCTTCGGCCTGGCCGGCGCCCCGTCCGCCGCCGCCGCGACCCCGGTACGGATCATGCCGCTCGGTGACTCCATCACCGGCTCCCCGGGCTGTTGGCGCTCCCTCCTCTGGAACCAGCTACAGGACGCCGGTTACACGGACGTCGACTTCGTCGGCACGCTGAACGCCCAGAGCTGCGCCCTGACGCACGACGCCGACAACGAAGGCCACGGCGGGTTCCAGGCCACCGCCACCGCCGACCAGAACCTGCTGCCCGGATGGCTGGCGGCGACCAGTCCGGACATCGTTGTCATGCACTTCGGCACCAATGACGTCTGGAGCAGCATCGCACCGGACACCATCCTCGCCGCGTACACCAAGCTGGTCGGCCAGATGCGGGCCGACAACCCGGCGATGAAGGTTCTGGTCGCCCAGTTGATTCCGATCAATCCGAGCAGCTGCGCCGAGTGCGCCGCTCGTACGGTGGCCTTCAACCAGCGCGTTCCGGCCTGGGCCCAGGGCATCACCACCGCGCAGTCGCCGGTCACCGTCGTCGACCAGTGGACGGGCTTCGACACGGCCACCGACACCTACGACGGCGTCCACCCCAACTCCGCGGGCGACGCCAAGATGGCGGCCCGCTGGTACCCCGCGCTGTCGGCCCTGCTCACCCCGGGTGACCCCGAGGGCCCGGGAACCGGTGGCTGCTCGGCGGCCGTCCGCGCGGTGTCGGTGTGGCAGGACGGCTACCAGGGTGAGGTCACGGTCACCAACACCTCGTCCACAGCGGCGACCTCTTCGTGGACGGTGACGCTCGCACTCCCGACGGGCAGCCGGATCACCCAGGTCTGGAACGGCGCGCTGACCGGGACGACAGTGCGCAACGCCGGGTGGAACGGCGCGGTACCGGCGGGGGCGAGCACCACCTTCGGCTTCCTGGCGAGTACGTCGGCCGCGGCGGGCACTTCGGTGACGGCCACGTGTTCGGCGTCCTGAGACATCCTCAGGGCCGATGCCGGTCTTCGGCTCCCCCGCGCCCCGTTCATCAGCACGGGCCGGCCTTTCAGTAGCCTCCGTACCATGATTGCGCTTCCCGCCCTCGATTCCCTCGTGCGCCTGTGTCCGCCGCCCGCCGACCCGCCGCCCTCGGTGGACTGGGCACGGGCCGAGGGCGTCCTCGGTACGCCTCTGCCCGCCGACTACAAGCAACTCGTCGGGACATACGGCGACGGATTCTTCGACGAGACGGTCGCGCTCCTCACCCCCGACTCCACCTTCGCCAGATGCAACCTGCTCGCACAGGCGACGGAACGGGAGGGTGTCCTGGCCGGGCTGTGGGAGGTGGGCGAGGAGAAGCCCTCCGGCCTGCTCGAGCCCGGGGCGCGGATCCTGCCGTGGGCGTACGAGGAAGGCGCGGGGGCGTTCCTGTACTGGCTGGTACGGCCCGGTCAGCACCCCGACGAGTGGACCGTGCTCTACAACGAGGGGCAGGGTCCCCTGTGGGAGCCCCACGACACGGGGTGCGTCGCCCTCTTGCTGGCGGTGCTGACAGGAACGGCGGAAACGGCGTACTTCGGCTACCTCTACGAGGTGCTGAAGCCGACCAGGCACAGCTTCGTGACGGCCGAACAGTTCTTCGGAACGTCCGGCCGGCTGGACCGTCGGCCGCTCCCGACGAATTGATCAGCCCGTGGGCGCTGCCCACCGCCGGTCGTGAACGGCAATGAGAGGAAAGCGTTCGCCCTCGACCTGTCCGGCGGCGGCGAGATCGAGATCCTCGGCCGCACCCTCCACACCCCCTCCGCACCCTCCGCCTCCCGGGCTTCGGCAGCGCGTACGACGGCTCTCTGGGCGGGGCCCGCGAGGACCGGGCAGCGGTGGCCCAGGCCTACGCACTGATGCGGGCGGGGTACACGCCCGCGCCGGCGCCGGCGGCGAGGCCGCCACCGGCACCCCCATCGGTCGCGATCCCAGCGCTCAGACGGTGGGACGCGAATGCACGCTGACGGCGTATCCGCCGCCTGGACGGTAGGGGTCGCCGTCCCAGGTCGCGAAGCGCTGTCGCAGCGTCAGTCCGGCGTCCGTGCACCAGTGGTCGAACTCCGTCAGCGTCACGGTCGGTTCCGGCAGTGGCAGATGCTCCGCGTCCAGCCCCATACCGGTGACCAGCAGTCCGCCGGCGCGCAGTACGGCGGCAAGCTGCCGCACCACGGCTGCTTCGGTACCGGGTGCCAGCAGGGGGATGACGTTGCCTGCGGCGAGCGCCAGATCGAAGCCGGGCTCCAGACCGAGGCTGTCCAGATGTGCCAAGTCTGCGTGGAGCCACTCCTGCGTGGGAGCGTCGCGGCGGGCCACGGCGAGCATGGAGCGGTCGACGTCCACGCCCGTGCAGGAGTGCCCCAGCTCGGCGAGCCGGATCGCGATCCGCCCGGTGCCGCATCCGGCGTCAAGGATCCGGGCGGCCGGTGGCAGCAGCGCGTCGCAGAAGGCGGCCTCGCCGTGAATGTCGTGGCCCGACTCGGCGAGCCGCGCGAACCGCCGGGCGTAGTCCTCTCCGGCCTCTCCGCCCGTCAGTTCGGCCCATCGGTCGCGTCGACTGCTCATGGTCTGCGTGCCTTCCGGTAAGGAGGACGAGGACAGCACCGTCGTCCTCGGCGCCGACTCCAGCGCGGCGAGCAGGACAACCCTAGTCAGACGACGCGGCGAACACGGCGTGCGCACGGTCGAAGCCGTCGAGGCTCGGACGGGCCCCCTGGCTCTCGGTCGCCGGGGCCGGGGGTCCAGCCGCCGCGTCGAGCGTCCCGGTTCGGACTACGGCAGGCGGCCGGGGCCGCCGTCGGGGGCTGCGTGTGCCAGGCCCGTCCGGTAGGCGATGACGACGAGTTGTGCCCTGTCGCGGGCCTCCAGCTTCGTCATGGCGCGCTGCACGTGGGCGCGGACGGTGAAGGGGCTGAGGAACATCCGCTCGGCGATCTCCTGGTTGGACAGGCCGGTCGCGACCAGTGCCACCATCTCCCGTTCGCGCGGGGTCAGGGCGGAGAGCTGTTCCGCGTGGTGCGGCGGGGCATGGTCCGGTGTGGCCAGGAATCGGGCGACCAGGGAGCGGGTGGCGGCGGGGGACAGAAGGGTGTCGCCGGCGGCGATCGTACGGACGGCTTCCGCCAGGTCCTCGGCCCCGATGCCCTTGCCGATGAATCCGCCGGCCCCCGCGCGCAGCGCCTGAGCGACGTATTCGTCGGTCTCGTACGTGGTGAGGATCAAGATGCGGCTGGCACGCAGTTCCGGGTCCGCGCAGATCTCCGACGTGGCGGTGAGACCGTCCACCTCGGGCATGCGGATGTCCATGACCACCACGTCCGGGCGCAGCGCCCGGGTGAGTCTGACCGCCTCCCTGCCGTCGCCCGCCTCGCCGACCACGGTGATGTCGTCGGCGCTGTCGAGCAGCATCCGGAACGCGCCCCGCAGCAGGGCCTGGTCGTCGGCGAGCAGCACTCTGAGCGTCACGGCGTGCCCCCGGCCTCTCCGTCGGTCATCTGTCCCTCCTCGGTGGTCGTCGCTCTGTCACGGTCGCGTGTCGGGTCCTGGGCGGGCGGGATCGGCAGTTGGGTGGAGACAAGGAAGCCGCCCTCCGGACGCCTGCCCGCGGAGAGGTGTCCCCCGACCGCTGTGGCACGTTCACGCATCCCGATCAGACCGTACCCGGGCGATCGGTCCACCGCGGCGGACGCGGCTGACGAGGCGGTCGGCCCTGACGACGCGGTCGGTCCCGTGGACGCGGTCGGCGCCGTACAGGTGCCCCCTCCGTCGTCGGCGACGGTGATGGTCACACGATCGCCGGTCCAGACGAGGCGCACCCGGGCGCTCCCGGCACCCGCGTGCTTGGTCACGTTGGTCAGTGCCTCCTGGACGATGCGGTAGGCGGTGAGGTCCACGCCCGGCGGCAGCGGCCGGACCGTGCCCTCCTGGTGCACCGACACCTCCAGGCCCGCGCGGCGGAAGGCATCCAGGAGCGTGGGAAGCCGGGACAGCCCCGGCGCCGGTTCGGCGGGCGCGGCCGTGTCCCCGGACTGACGCAGCAGACCGACGGTGGCCCGGAGTTCGTCGAGGGCGTGGCTGGTGGTCTCGACGAGTTCCTTGAGGCTGGTGCGAGTCTGCTCCGGGCGGGTGTCGAAGAGGTGGGCGGCGACCGTGGCCTGCGCGTTGGCCAGGGTGATCTGATGGGCCACGAGGTCGTGCAGCTCCCGGGCGATGCGTACCCGTTCCTCGGCCACTCTCCGGCGCGCCTCGCTGTCCCGGTTCTGCTCGGCCCGGCGAGCCCGCTCCTCCACGGCCTCCAGGTAGGCCCGTCGGTTGCGCAGCGAGTGACCGAGTACGCCGGCCACCAGCGGGAACGCCGCGACCACGCCCATTCTGCTCGCGTCCTTCCACGAGAAGTCCCCGAAGGCCGGGATGGCGGCGGCCAGTGCCGCGGAGGTGAGCACCACCGCGCTCGCCGCGCGCCGTTCGGTACGCGCGGCGAGCGAGTAGGAGTAGGTGGTGATCACGGCGGGGGTCACGATGAGCGGGGTGAGCAGGAGGCCCAGGGGCGGCACCAGCACGCCGACCGCGGTCGTGGCGGCCAGGGCGACGAGCGGGGCCCGGTGCCGCACCGGCAGCACGGCGCAGGAGACCACCGCGATGACGTAGGCGGAAGCGGACGGCGGTGCCAGCGTGTCGTCGACCTGGAGCACACCGCCGAGCAGACAGAGCGCGAACGCCAGCGCCGTGATCGCACCCTCCCGCCACCACGAGGTGCGTGGCCGCGGGCCGCCGCCGCCCGTGTTCGCCATCGCGGGCTCAGTCCCGGCCGACGGGAAGCCGCCGAACCGCCGCGTCCGGTTCGGTCGCGGGGTCCACAACCCGCCTGCTCGGTGCCTCACCCTCGATATCCACGTTCGGCAGCACGCGGTCCACGATACGGGGCAGCCACCAGGCCCGGTGGCCGAGCAGTGCCAGGACCGCGGGTGCGATCGCCATCCGGACCACGAAGGCGTCGAAGGCAACGGCGGCAGCCAGCCCGACGCCCATCGTCTGGATGGTGGGGCTGTTCATCCCGACGAATCCCGCGAACACACTGATCATGATGACCGCCGCGGCGGCCACCACACGTCCGCTGTGCCGGAAGCCGCTGACGACGGCCTCGCCGGGGGACGCGCCGTGGACGTAGGCCTCCCGCATCCGGGTGAGGAGGAAGACCTCGTAGTCCATGGCGAGGCCGAACACGATGCCGATGATGAGGATCGGCATCAGTGACATCACCGGTCCGCTCTGCTCGATGCCGAGCAGGTCTGCCGCCCAGCCCCACTGGAAGACGGCGACGAGGACGCCGAAGGCGGCACCCACGGACAGCAGAAAGCCGAGCGCGGCCTTGACCGGCACCAGTACCGAGCGGAAGACCACCATCAGCAGAAGCACCGCCAGGCCGATGACCACGGCCAGATAGGGGATGAGGGCGTCCGACATGGCCTGGGAGACATCGATGTTCATCGCGGTGGTACCGGTCACCAGGACTCCGGCGCCCGTCCCGGCCTCGACACCGGAGACCGCGCCCCGGATCGCGTGCACCAGGTCCTTGGTCTCGCCGCTGTTCGGCGCGCTCTGCGGTACGGCGGTGAGGACGGCCGTGTCCTCGTCGCGGCTGAGCACCGGATCACCGACCGACGCGACCCCGTCCACTCCTCGTACGGTCTTGGCGACCAGATCCGTGGTGGCCCGGGGGTCGCCGGACTGCGACGTGTCCACGACCACGGTCAACGGGCCGTTGAAGCCGGGACCGAACCCCTCCGACAGCAGGTCGTAGGCACGGCGCTGGGTGGTCTCCACCGACTTGGACTCGTCTCCCGGCAGGCCGAGTTCGAGGCTCAGCGCTGGTAGGGCGACGGTCCCGAGCCCGAGCACGGCGGTCAACAGGACCGCCACCGGCCGGCGCAGCACGAACCGCGCCCAGCGGATGCCGATGCCGGGCCGGCCCGTCGCGGGGAGCACCGGGTGCGGATGCCGGCTTTCCGGCCGGGTGGCCCTGCGGGCGGCGCGGGACAGCACCCGGCGGCCGAAGAAGCCGAACAGCGCGGGAACCAGGGTCAGCGCGACGAGTACGGCGAGTACCACGGCGCCCGCGCCGCCCATACCGATCTTGGTGAGTTCGGGGATACCGACGACCCCCAGCCCGATGAGGGCGATGACGACGGTCGCGCCGGCGAAGACGACGGCGGCTCCGGCCGTGCCCACCGCCCGGCCCGCGGCCTCCTCCGGCTCGCTGCCCCGGGCGCTCTCGTCGCGGAAGCGGGAGGTGACGAAGAGGGCGTAGTCGATGCCGACCGCCAGCCCCAGCATCAGCGCCAGAATGGCGACGGTGGATGTCAGGCCCAGCGGGACGGCCAGTGCGGAGACCAGGCCGAAGGCGATCGCCACGCCCGACAAGGCGGTCAGCAGCGACAATCCGGCCGCGACCAGCGAACCGAGGGCGAGGACCAGCACCACCGCCGCCACCGACACGCCGATGAGCTCCGTCGTACCACCCGGTTCCTCCTCCGCGTCCAGGGCCGAGCCGCCGATCTCCACGGTCAGCCCCGCGTCCCGGGCCTGGCTCGCGGCGTCCTCGAGGGCGCTCTTCGTCGGCTCGGTCAGGTCGACGGCTCCCACCGTGTAGGTGACCGTGGAGTAGGCGATGGTGCCGTCCTCGCTGACGGCGCCGGTCTCGTAGGGGTCGGTGGCCGACGCGACCTGAGCGCCCCCGTCCAGGGAACCGAGCGTGTCCTCGACGGCCGCCCTGTGCTCGGCGGCGGTCACCCGCCGTCCGTCGGGTGCCCGGAACACCAAGCGGGCCTCGGCACCCTGGGAGTTGCTCTGAGGGAAGCGCTCGTCCAGCAGGTCGAACGCCTGCTGTGACTCCGTTCCGGGCATGGAGAGGTCCTCTTCCTCCCCGGCCGGCGCCATGGCGGCGGCAGCCACGGCCAGCACCAAGGCACCCAGCCAGAGGCCACCCACGAGCCGGCGCCGCCGGAAGGCCCACCGTCCGATCCGGTAAAGAACTGTCGCCATTCGTCGATCACTCCAGACGCCTCAGGGCAAGGGAAACGCGTGAGATGCACGCGCCTCCCACACTTGCCTCCGGCGCCCCGTCGGGCATCGTGCACCGCCGCTGTCCTCCCCTGGTGCACGCGGACCAGCCACTCACGGGTCCTGGTGCCTACGCACTACGCCGGGGGCCTGACCGGCCTGCCCCAGGACCCGCCGGACGTGGCGGGGCAAGGGGCCGTGCAGGACGGACGCGACCGGCTCACCCGTCCTTCCGAGGAGACGCGAGCGCACTATCCTTGCGCGCATGGTCTCCCATCCCTCAGTCCAACCCGCCGTGTTCCAGGCCTCGTTGCGCGAGCAGTTCGAAGCGTTTCTCGACGAGCACCGATCCGCGTTGCACGACAGCCTCGACGGGCTGACCGAGGAGCAGGCCCGCAGGTCGCTGGTCACCTCCAAGACCACCCTCCTGGGTCTGGTCAAGCACGCCGCGTTCGTCGAGAGCGTCTGGTTCGACGAGGCGATCAGCTGCCGGTCCCGTACCGAGATCGGCATTCCCGCCTCCCCCGACGAGTCGTTCGATCTGCACGACGGCGACACCGTCGCCTCGGTCCGGGGTGCCTACCGGCAGGCCTGTGCGGCGTCTCGTCGAGCGACGGCGGAGTTGACGCTGGACGACCTGCTCCTGGGGAACCGCCGGGGTCCGCTGCCGCTGCGTTGGGTCTACCTCCACACGCTGCGCGAACTGGCGCAGCACTGCGGCCACGCGGACATTCTTCGGGAGCAGATCCTCCACGGCACCGCGCACGGCGGCTGAACCGTGAACCGGCTGTCTATCCGGTGCCGGTGAGGGTCGCCTGTGGGGTGATCGGGACCGCGACCGCCCACCAACGGGACGAGGTCACCGTCTCCACCTCGGTGCATGGCGTCACGGCCCGCGACGGTTACGAGCCCGGCCCGGTACCGGACGGCGTCCAGGCCGGCGGTTCACGAACGCCTCGGCACGTCTGTGAGATCGCCCGCCGGGTGTGGAGGGCGGCGGCCAGAAGGGCTTCGTCCAGTCTCATCTCGGCGTCGCGGGTGGAGTCGTTGACGGGGATGCGGGTACGCCTGTCGATCAGCGCCGTCACGGCCGGCAGCGCGCGGCGCGCGTGACCGCCCATCCGGGCGAGACCCTCCAGGTAGTCCTCGCCGACCGCGTAGTCGGCCAGGTGCGGTGTCATGAGGTCGAGCAGCCGGGACAGTGCGGAAGGGCCGGCGTGCCGCAGCCACAGCGGGGCGCACTGCGCCTGTGAGCGGCCTGGCCTGGAGAAGGTCAGGTTGTACAGCTGGGCGGCCTGCCGGAAGGTCAGCGGGCCGGCGTCCAGCAGTGCCTCGAAGATGGTGGGGGCGTGAGCGAGGCGGGTGACGCCCACAGGCTTGGCGGCGAGCAGCGCGGCGGCGGACGCGCTGTCGTACGCCGTCGTGGTGGACGGGATTAGGCGGGCCCTCGGAGACGGGGTGAACGGAACTCCGGCGAGAAGGCTTTCGTGCGTCCGCATCGCCGCCTCGGAGATCGAGGCTGTCGTGAGGGCCAGTTCGAGAGCCGGGGTGACCTCTTCGCCGCGGTGCCGCACGAGCAGGGGCAGCAGCCTGACCGGGGCCACCCGCCAGTCGTGGCATGCCTCGCGGGCCAGGTCGGCGCCGATGTCCCGGGTGGCGGGCTCGGTGAGGAGGCGGGCCACTAGGGCGTATGTGTCGTGTTCGCGCCTCAGTCCGTACAGGACCTGGCCCCACCTGTGTCCGATGTCGTCGAGGTGGCGCGCGGCCTCCCGGACGTCGTCGAGGAGTGCGGCGTCCAGGGAGGGCCATCGTGCGGGTCGTACCGTGCGCAGCGTCTGCAGGTGGGCGAGGAAGCGGACCGACGGGAGGTCGTCATCCGTGAGGTGGGCGGCGGTCGGGCCGAGTGCCCTGGCCAGGGTGGTGCGCACGAGTGGATCGGCGAGTTCACCGAGGGCCGCGAGGACCGGGCCGGGCCGCCCGCGGTAGCCGAAGAGGCACGCGGCTCGGCGCCGTACTTCCTCGTCGGGGTCGTCGAGTCGGGCCGCTGCGGCGTCCACGGCCTCTGGCCAGGGCCGTTCGCGGGCCAGGCTGTGGAGGAGGGCCAGGGCCTCTCGGCGCACGAAGGGCGTGTCGGCGTGGACGAGTTGGAGCAGCCGGGTGGCGACGGGGCCGCCGCGGTCTGCGCGGATCGCCTCGAAGAGCGCGATCCGGGAGGGGTG
>NZ_JARGEF010000070.1:0-33635 GCF_033794725.1 Streptomyces sp. ID05-39B
CCCTCGGCGTCCGCCTCCGAGCCGTCCTCGCCCGACACGAAACAGCCGGCCAGAAGCGGGGTGAGAGCGAGCGCCGCGAAGAGGCCGCGGGAGGTCCTGCGCATCATGGTTCCTGTCGTGCGGGAGGTACGGTCGAGCGCCCCGACCCGGACGGGGCGACGGGGCCGACGCAGCATATAAGGCATGCCTTACTTCGCTTCAACCGGGTAGGTGAAATCTCAACCACCGAGATCGAACCGGTCCGGTCGGCCGGGGAGGCTGGTACGCCTGTCGACCGGGGTGGCCGTGCGTCAGGTGCGGCGCTCGGGGGGCGACGCGAGGAGGTCCTCGTACTGGACGAACAGGCGGGGGACAGGGGTCCCGGCAGGGGCATGGGTGCCCGCCTCCGCGAGCGCCGTCCAGCAGGCGGCCGTGAGCCGGCGGGCGTGGGTCCCCGGCCAGGGTTGCGGGAGGAGTTCGGGGGGCAGGAGGGGGTCCGGTTCCATGGCGTGGGTGAAGGCCGCGGCGAGCTGGATGGCCGTGGCCAACTGTTCGGGTCCCGTGGGGCGTTCCGGACGCGCGAGCCGGTCGAGGCAGGCCTGGGCGAGGCCGGCGAGGCGGTCGTGGCGGGCGGCGATGTCGTCCAGCGGCCAGAGTGCGGCGGCCAGGGAGGGCGGGTCGTCGACGCCCCCGACGCGCAGGTCGGTGCTGGTGAGGAACGTGACCATGTGGGCGACGTCGAGGTGGTGGGCCTGGGCCTCGACGAGTTTCTCGATGGGGTTCGCGCTGACGTAGAGGCCGCTCTGGACCGGGGCGGCGCCGAGGTGGCGCAAGGTGTCGCGGAGGGCGTCGCGGGACGTCCTGCTCGACTCGGGGATGGCGAAGGCGAAGAGGTGCCAGACGCCGTCCCAGGCGGCCAGTCCGTGGTCCTGACGGTAGGCGTGGCGGACGTAGGCGACGTTGGGGGTGATCGAGCCGGTGGCGTCGGCGACCGCCCTCAACAAAGCCTTGCGTCCGCGGCCTTCGTGGGTGAAGCGGCCCTCGGTGACGAGCCGCTTGACGCAGAGGCGGACCTGTTGGTCGGTCATGCCCAGGAGGCCGGCGACGGCGTACAGCTCACCGGAGTCGACGGTGCCGTCCTCGCGGACGAGGGCGTGGACGAGCAGTCGGGTGGGGACGGGCACGGGGGCGGTGCCGTCCGCTTCGGCCCGTGCGTTCGGCGGGGTGTTCGGGAGGGCGCTCATCGAACCTCCTGACAGTTCGTCGGGGCGGCCGGCGTGACGGGCCGGTGCATGGTGGTGACGGCACCGAAGCCCATCAGCCCGCGCAGGTACGGGGTCTTCTCGGTGTGGACGGCGACGAAGCCGTGCCGTTCGTACAGGGCGCGGGCACGCGGGTTGACGTCGATGACGTCGAGGCGGACGCGTCGGCAGGAGCGATCGGCGGCCACGGCGGCGATCTCGCGCAGCAGGAGGCCGCCGATGCCCTTGCCGCGGTGCTCCGGGGCGACGGCGATGCCGTCCATCACGAGTTCGCCGTCGGCGGCTCGCCGTTCCATCAGTGCGAGAACGGCCAGGCGGGGCAGTCCTCGCAGGGTCCCGTACGTGGACAGGACGTCGGCGGCGCCGCCGCCCGTCAGGCCGCGTTCGGCGAGTTGGTAGCCGGCCACCCCCGCCACCTCGCCGTCGACGACGGCGACCACACCCCGGTCGTGGTGGAGGTGGGCCGCGAGGAAGGCGCGGGCCTTGTCCGGGGGGTTGAGGGCGGCGCCGAGCTTGCGCCCGAAGGCCTCCCAGTACAGCGCGGCCACGCGCGTCTCACTGCCCCTGGGTACGCCCCTGCGCACCCCCGCACCGTCGACGTCCTGCGGCTCGGGTCCCCTCTTCGGGGGGTCCGTCGGCTCCATCGGTGTTCCTTCCGTGCGGCGGGCCGGGATGCCCCGCCCTTGCGCTATCGACCTTACTACGTTCATTCTTGAAACGAACGTATTGAACTTGATAGTTTCTTGGGGGGAGAGATGAACCGAAGAACGACGCCGCGTGTGCGGCGTCGCCGACGCGTCCTCGTGTGGTCGCTGGTCGCCGTCCTGCTGGCCGGCGCGGTGACCGGCGGTGTCGCGATCTGGCAGAACACCTACGCGCTACGAGAAGAGCGCGTCACCGTGCGCCACGACGGGCGGCTGCTGGACGGCGTCCTGGCGAGGCCGCTGCACGGCGACGGCCCGTTCGGCCTGGTGGTCCTCGTCCACGGTGACGGGCCCGTCGACGCCACCCACGACACCTTCTACCGGCCGCTGTGGGAGTCCTTCGCGAAGGCCGGCTACGCCTCGCTCTCCCTGAGCAAGCCCGGCGTCGGCGCCTCCCAAGGGGACTGGCAGGACCAGAGCATGGACGACCGTGCGCAGGAGACCCTCGCCGCGATCGCCTGGGCCCGCACACGTCCCGACATCGACGGCCGGCGCGTCGGCCTCTGGGGCGCCAGCCAGGCCGGGTGGGTGCTGCCCAAAGTCGCGGCCCGCGACCGCGCCGTCCGGTTCGTCATCGCGGTCTCACCGGCCGTCGACTGGCAACAGCAGGGGCGCTACAACCTCCTCGCCGAACTGCGCAGGGACGGCGCCACCCAGGACGAGAGACGAACGGCGCTGCGACGGCGGGAGAGGACCCTGCGCCTGCTGCGGGAGGGCGCGACCTTCGAGCAGTACCGCGCCGCGGTCGCCGACACCGACGGCATGACCGCCGCACGCTGGCGGTTCATCGCCAAGAACCACCGCTCCAACGCGAGCGAGGACCTGCGCGCCATGCGTGGCACCCCCACCCTCCTGGTGCTGGCCGGCCACGACGTCAACGTCGACGTCGCCGACACCGAGGCCGCCTACCGCCGCATCCTGCCGCCCGCCTCCCTGACGGTGCGGCACTACCCCGACGCCACCCACTCCCTGGTCGACAACGCCGTCGAGAACTCGCAGCCGCGCCTCACCCTGACCGCCGTCTTCGCCCCCCGGCGCCTGTACACCGCCGGATTCCTCGCCCACCAGCGCGACTTCGTCGCGCGGATCACCGACCGCAAGGGGACCGAGTGACCACCGCGACCACTGCGCCTCCGTCCAGGGCGGCCGGCGCACGCCTCGCCCACGTCGACGCCCTGCGCGGCTTCGCGCTGCTGGGCATCCTCATCGTCAACATCGGCTACCTGGCCTCCGCCTACCACGGCACGGGCCTGGAGGACCCCGGCTTCGCCTCGCCGCGGGACAACGCGGTCCGCTGGTTCGTCGCGGTGTTCTTCGAGGCCAAGTTCTTCCTGCTGTTCTCGTTCCTGTTCGGCTACAGCTTCACCCTCCAACTCTCCTCCGCCGAGCGGCAGGGAGCACGATTCGCCTCCCGCTTCCTTCGGCGCCTGGCCGGCCTGTTCACCCTGGGTGTCCTGCACGCGGTCCTGCTCTTCCCCGGGGACATCCTCACCACGTACGCGGTGCTCGGCCTGATCCTGCTTGCCGCCCGTCGGCTGCGGCCGCGTACGGCCGTGCGCGTCGCCGTCGCCCTCTTCGCCGTCACCGCCGCCGCGTACGCCGTGCTCGCGCTCCGCGTCCATGCGGCGGGTGGCTCCGGGGTGGACCCGGCCGCGGCGGCCGGTGCCGAGCGGGCCGCCGAGGCGCTGCGCGGCGGCCCGGCATCAGTGGTCGCCGCCCATCTGGAGCAGCTGCCCGACGTGCTGGTCCTGCTCGTCCTCTTCCAGGCCCCGGCCGCCCTGGCGGCCTTCCTCCTCGGCCTCGCCGCCGGAAGGCACCAGGCCCTCGCGGACATCGCCCGCCATCGCGGGACACTGGGCAGGCTCCAGTGGACTGGCTTCACGCTGGGGCTGCTCGGCGGTGCCGTGTACGCCCACGCGAGTCTGGAGCACCCGGGCGGCGCCTACCAGATCCTCGCCCTGGGCATCGACGCCGTCACCGCCCCGCTGCTGGCCGCCGCCTACGCCGCGACGGTTCTCCGGCTCGCCCGCGGCCGGCACGGGGACCGGCTGATCGCGTCGCTCGCCCCGGCGGGCCGCATGACCCTGACCAACTACCTCACCCAGTCCCTGGTCTGCGCCCTGCTGTTCACCGGCTACGGCGCGGCTCTCGTCGGCGACGTGCCTCCCCCCGGCGTCCTGGCCATCGCCCTCCTGCTCTTCACCGCACAGGCCGTCGCGAGCCGCTGGTGGCTGCGCCGGTACCGCTACGGCCCCCTGGAATGGCTCCTGCGCGCCTGGACGACCCTGACCCGGCCGCCCCTGCGCCGAGGCGAGCGCGCCCCGCGCTGACCGCTACCCGACCCGGTCCTCTTCGCGGTCGTCGCCGTGGTCCGACGTGGCCACGCGGGTGGTGAGGTCCTCGTCCGTGATGTCGCGGACCACCCGGCACGGTGTTCCGAGTGCGACGGTCATCGGGGGAATGCTGCGGCTGACGACGCTGCCGGCACCGATGACCGATCCGTAGCCGATACGGACGCCGGGCAGGACCACCACATTGCTGCCGATCCACACCTTGTCCTCGATGACGATCGGTTCGGAGAAGCGCCCGAAGTCGACCCGGCGCGAGGGATGCACCGGGTGCCCCGTCGTGGTCAGCGTCACGCTGGGGGCGATCATGACGCCGTCGCCTATGCGGATGTCGACGTCGTCGACGAACGTGAGGTTCACGTTCCCGAAGAAGTCGTCACCGAGGTGGACATTGCTGCCGAACCCGGCGTGGAAGGGCGGCAGCAGCACCGTGCGTTCACCGACCGAACCGAAGATGGCGAGGAGCAGTGACCGACGCCTCTCCGCCTCACCCGGAGGCGTGTGGTTGTACGCGAAAATCTGCTCCGTCCGGCGCCGGGAACTCTGGAAGGCCGCTTCCGGCTCGGTGTAGACGAGCCCTTCGGCGATCCGGGCGAGCACTTCTTCGTTGTACGCGTCCGTCACAGCGGGACGCTCCCTTCATCCGGTTCCGCGGGCACTGGACCGACCCGCTCTCCCGGGCGAAGACTCCCCTGCAGGCAGTCCGTCAACCGTCCGGTCCGGCTCGGGGGAGATCGCGCGTCCCTGATCCCCTGACGCCGGCCGGGTGGTGGGGCAGGCTGGCCGCATGGGCCGTGAGGATCTGACGAACGCGACATGGAATCGGCTGGAGTCGTTCTTACCGCGCGGTGGTGCGCGGGGGAGGCGGGGTGATCACCGGCGGCTGACGCACGGGGCGCCGTACTGGTCGCCGTACGGCACGAGGGCGGGCCTGTGACCGGCCGGCCGGCGTCCGCGGTGCTGCCCCCACCGCTGCGCCCGTGGCTCGGGACGGCTGCGGCCCTCGCCGCGCTGGTCGTCGTCGTGCTCGGCATCCTGTACGCCGGCCACAGCGAGCCGGGCAGGGCGGACAGGTGGATCGTGCGGCCGACGGCGGACAGCGTGCGGCCGCCCCTGCGGTACGCCGCTCTGGCCACGGACTTTCTCGGGGAGCCCGCCGGAGCGGTGATCCTGGTCGCGGTCACGGTGACGGCCTGTCTGCTGCTTCGGCGTCCTCGCGCGGCCGTGCTCGCCGTCGCCGCCGTCGGTATGGCCGTGGGGACGGCGACGCTCCTCAAGCGCCTGGTGGGACGCACCATCCACGGCGACGCCAACCTGTCCTATCCGAGCGGGCACACCGCCTTCCTCACCGCGCTCGCCCTCGTGGTGGCGCTGCTCGCGACCTCCCGGCTCGGCCTGGGCAGGACGGCCGGCACGTCACTCGTGTTCGCCGCCGCGCTGGTCGCCGGCGCCACCATGGGCTGGGCGCAGGTCGCCCTCGGCGCGCACTACCCGACCGACGTCCTCGGCGGCTGGTGCACCGCGCTGGCGGTGACCCCGGCGACCGCGTGGCTGACCGACCGGGCGGCCGACCGGCTCGCCGAGCGGACCGCCGACCGGACGGCCGACACCGGTCGGCGGCAGCCTCACTGAGGAGGCGTCACATCAGGCCAGGCGGCGGAACACGGGCTTCACCGGCCGCCCGGCCACCCAGGGAGTGGGGTCGGCCGCGTCCAGCGCCTTGCGGTACACGGCGCAGGCCTGGGCCACCACCTCCACGGTCCGGTCG
Organism: Streptomyces sp. ID05-39B; assembly: GCF_033794725.1. Taxonomy (NCBI): domain Bacteria; kingdom Bacillati; phylum Actinomycetota; class Actinomycetes; order Kitasatosporales; family Streptomycetaceae; genus Streptomyces; species Streptomyces sp. ID05-39B. The sequence goes on from NZ_JARGEF010000070.1 coordinate 6,062, forward strand.
ATGTCGGCGTCGTCGAGCGCGCTGCTCACCACGAACGACGGGGCCAGCACCCCGCCCGCGAGGAGTTGGCGCAGGAAAAGGGTGCGGTACTCCTGCGACGGCTGCCCGTTCTCGTCGAGGGTGGCGTAGACCAGGTTGCTGGCCCGGCCCCGGACGACGACGTGGTCGCCGACGCCCATGGCGGCCGCGGCGTCACGGACACCGGCGGCCAGCCGCTCGCCGAGGGCGTGCAGCCGTGCGGTGACCCCCTCTTCGACGTAGGTGGTCTGCACGGCCATCGCGGCTGCCAGGGAGTGCGTCTCGGCACCGTGCGTCGTGGACAGCAGGAACACCCGGTCGCCGGAGTGGCGCAGCCCGCCCAGCTCCATCAGGGCGCGGCGCCCGGCCAGCGCGGACACGGCGAACCCGTTGCCCAGCGCCTTGCCGAACGTGGAGAGGTCGGGCACGACGCCGTACAGGCCCTGGGCGCCCGCCTCGGACCAGCGGAAGCCGGTGATCATCTCGTCGAAGACCAGTACGCAGCCGTGCCGGTCGGCCAGCTCACGCAGGCCGGCGAGATATCCGGGCGGCGGCTCGGTGTGGGTGGCGGGTTCCAGGATCAGGCAGGCGACCTCGTCCCGGTACCGGGTGAGCAACTCCTCCGTGGCGGCCAGGTCCCCGTAAGGGAACGCCACCGTCAGGTCCTCGGTCGCCGCCGGGACCCCGGCGTTCATCGGCGTGGTGCCGATGAACCAGTCGTCGACGGAGAAGAACGGATGGTCGGCGCAGAGAGCCACCCGCGCACGCCCGGTGGCCGCGCGGGCGAGGCGCACCGCGGCGGTCGTGGCATCGGAGCCGTTCTTCGCGAACTTCACCATCTCGGCGGTCGGCACCGTCGCCAGGAAGCGTTCCGCGGCCTCGACCTCCACGACGGACGGCCGCACGAAGTTGCTGCCGCGGTCGAGCTGCCGTCGCACCGCCTCGGTCACGCGGGGGTGGGCGTGGCCGAGGCTGACCGACCGCAGCCCGGAGCCGTACTCGATGTAGCGGTTGCCGTCGATGTCCCACACATGGGCGCCGTGGCCGTGGCTGATGACCGGGGCCAGGTTCTCCGGGTACTGGTCGTCGCCCTTGGCGTACGTGTGCGCGCCGCCGGGGATCAGGGCGTGCAGCCGCTCGTTCGCCGTCCGCGACCGGGGCAGCCGGAACTCTTCGGTGGGTTCGGTGTCCACGCGGGCCTCAACTCTCTCGGTGCTTCAGGACCTCGGCGAGGCCGGGGGCCTCCCGGTCCCGCTGGGACATCGATGTGACCGGCAGCGGCCAGGGGATGGCGAGCTCGGGGTCGTCGAAGGCGATCGTCACGTCCTCGGCCGGATCGTGCGGCCGGTCGATCCGGTACGAGGTGTCGGCGGTCCCGGTCAGCGCCTGGAAGCCGTGCGCGCACCCCGCCGGGATGTACAGGGTCGCCTGCGTCTCGTCGGACAGCTCGAAGAAGGCCCGGCCGCGATACGTCGGGGAGTCGGGCCGCAGGTCCACCACGACGTCGAAGATCCTCCCGTACGAGCACCGCACGAGCTTGGCCTCGCCGGCGCCCGAGCGCAGGTGCAGGCCGCGCAGCACGCCCCGGACCGAGCGGGACAGGCTGTCCTGGACGAAGGCGCCCGGGTCGAGGCCCACCGAACGGATCACGTCGGCGTCGAAGGTGCGGCAGAAGAAGCCGCGTTCGTCGGCGTAGGGCGTCGGCTCGAACAGGTACGCGCCGGCGATCGCCGCGACTTCGGTCGCCTTCATGAGGCCTCCCGCAGGGTGTGGACGTGGTCGGCCGCCGGGAAGAGGGCCGCGGTCAAGGCGGTGAACTGGTCACCGAGTTGCCGGGTGGCGGCCAGGTTCCGCTCGGCCAGGGTCCGCCGCAGCTCCGCCGACCTCCCCTCCAGCGACCGGAACTGTTCGAGCAGCCGGTCGGCGTCGACCTCGCGCGCCGGGTGGCAGTACGCGCCGAGCCCCATCGACTCCATGAGCGCGTCGCTCTTGGCCGCATAACTGAGCGCCAGCGTCGGCGTGCCGGCCTTCAGCGCGCAGACCAGGTTGTGATAGCGGGTCGCCACCACGGCGTCGGCGGCGGCCGTCTCCTTCATCAGGTCGGCCAGCGAGGCCGCCTCGGCGGCGGTGACCAGCGGCGAGTCCACCGCGTCGAGGATCGCGGCGACCACCGCGGCGTCGCACCCGTCGCCGGTGAGCAGCCGGACCGGCCTGCCGTCCTCGACCAGCGCGCGGACGAACCGGGTCGTCCCGTCGAGGTAGCGCCGGTGGATCTCCTCGGCCCGCGCGCGGTCGTCGTTGCCGCCGTGGAAGTCCATGACCCCGACGCAGACCGGGCCCGGCGGATCCGGCGGACCCGAGGGCGCGCTCGCCGACGGCGTCGGCAGGGCGAAGGCGAGGTCCGGGTAGACCTCGTCGCGCGAGGTGTCCACACCCATCGCCCGCATCGCGTCGCGGGACAGCGCGTCACGGTAGGACCGGTACGCGGCCAGCCGCGCCGACCGGCGCACCAAAGCCCGGGTGGGCCGGTCGCTGATCGTGTCCGCGCCCACGCCGACCAGCGCCACCCGGGTGCGCAGCAGCCGGCCGGACGCGCAGAGCAGGAACAGCGAGTAGGGAAAGCCCCACGGCCGCAGCGGCAGCGTGGCCTCCAGGACACCCATGCCCGGCACGATCACCACGTCGTGCCGGCGCACCCAGGCGGCGGTGCGCACGGCGTCGACGAGTTTGCCCAGGCCCTTCCCGGCGATCGCGCCCGCACGTGACGCGGTCCGGTACTCCCCGCGGTACCAGTGCAGCCGTGTCGCGGGGATGCCGTAGCGGGCCGCGACGACCTCGGGCCCGCCGCACAGCGCGTCCACCACCGCCTCCGGGTGCTCGGCGCGCAGGTACCCCAGGACGGCCTCCAGCGATCCGTCGTTGCCGAGGTTGCCGGAGCCGAGCAGGCCGAACACTCCCACGCGGACAGCGGTCACGCCTGCCTCCCTTCACGGCCGGCGACGACCGCGTCGACGGAGACGTCGAGCCGGCCGGGGTCGACCGGGGCCCGGTCCTCGACCCGCTCGCCGGCGCCGGGCCGGACCCGGCTGGTCATCCACGCGGCCAGGTGCCGGTAGCACGCGCGCCGGTCTGCCGGGGTCAACGGCGCCCGCCGGACCGCCGAGACGAAGCCCCAGACGTACTCGGCCAGTAGCCGGGGCGTCGGGTGCAGCGGGCCCGCCCGGCGCGGGTCCAGGTTGACGCAGCGGGAACGCTTGGACGGGTTCGCCCGCTCGGCGCGGGTGGGGTGGTCGCGGCGGAAGTACAGCAGCTCCGGCACCTGGTGGAAGGGCCCGTGCAGGGTGATCTCGGCGACGAACGTGCGGTCCGCGTGGTGGTAGCTGTCGTGCGGCTTCACCCGGCGCAGCACGTCGGCTCGCATCACTCCGTAGAAGTCGTCGCCACCGGGCTCGAACAGCAGACTGCCAAAGCGCTCCGGTGCGTGGGGCGAGTCGGTGGACAGCCCGTACTCGTACGGCACCTTCACCCGGCCGTCGCCGTCGATGACCGCCTGGCCGCTGTGCGCGAGGATCACGTCCGGCCGCTCGTCCAGCGCCTCGACACAGCGCAGCAGCAGGTCCCGGGCGTACAGGTCGTCGTGCGAGGCCCACTTGAACAGCTCGCCGCGGCACTCGGTGAACACGTAGTTGTGGTTCGGCGCGGCGCCGATGTTCCGGGTGAGCCGCACGTACCGGACGCGTGAGTCCTTCGCGGCGTACCGGCGGCAGATGTCCTGGGTGCCGTCCGTCGAGGCGTTGTCGGAGATGACCAGCTCGAAGTCCTCGTAGGTCTGGCCGAGCAGGGCGTCGAGCGCCTCGGCGAGGTACTCCTCGCCGTTGTACACGGGCAGGCCGATACTCAGCCTGGGTTGCGCGGTCATGAGGTCCTCACTTCGGGAATCGGGTTGTGACGGCGCTCGCGCAGAGCGGAGCGCAGGTGCAGCCACCACACGGCCGAGCTGCACACGGTCGCGGCGGCGACACCCCAGGCCGAGCCGGCCGTGCCGGCCACGGCCGCCCCGCCGAGACCGCCGCCGACATAGCAGGCGGAGGCGAACAGCTGGCTGCGCAGGCTGCGCCGGGCCGCGCCGAGCGCGCGCAGTCCGGCCGCCGCGCCGGTGCCGAGGCCGGCGCCCGCGACGCCGAGCGCGGCCGGCACGATGAGCGCCGAGGCGGAGTCCCAGACGTCACCGAGCACCAGCTCGCCGAGCCTGCCCGGCACCAGCAGCAGCGCCGCGCCCCAGAGCAGCGCGGCGACGGCCTGCCCGGCGCCGAGCACGAGACAGAACCCGGCCAGCCGGTGCGGGGCCCGCCGCAGCACCCGGGCCGCCTCCGCGACGGTGACGAGGGACAGCCCCATCAGCACGGCGAGGAACGGGCCGAGCAGCAGCTCGGCGCCCCGGATGGCCCCCACCGCGCCGACCCCGACGATCGCGCCGAGCCCGTACGCCCGCAGCTGGCTCGCGCCGCTGACGCCGACGTTCTCGACGAGGTACCGGTAGCTGAGATCGCGCTGCTCGCGCAGCCACCCGCGTGCCCCGGTCATCCGGGGCCGGATGCCGGACTGGAGGCAGCCGTACCCGGCGGCCACGGTCGCGGACGCGCCCCAGGCCAGCACGAAGGCGGCCACGCTGCCCTGACGGGCCGCCACCACCAGAGCCGGGACGAGGGCGACCCCCCACACGAGGTCGTTGACGAACGCCTTCCGCCCGGTGCCGGCGGCGAAGAACGAGTACCGCCAGGCGTCCTGGAGCAGCAGTCCCGGCAGCATGACACCGAGGCAGGCGAACGCGGCCCCCACGCGACCGCCGACGGCGAGGCCGGCCACCAGACACGCCACGCCGATGGCGGCACCGACGCCGAGCGCGGTACCCGACGACCGGGCCACCGCCCCCCGCCAGGAGGCGTCCGGCACCCCGCTGAAGCGCACCACGAGCGGGTCGGTGGCCAGGCCGCGCGACACGCTGAGTACCACGCCGTAGGTCACCCAGGCCAGGCTGAACACGCCGAACGCGGTCACGCCCAGCGAGCGCGCCACATAGATGCCCACCGCGAAGTTGGTCATGCTGGAGGCCGCCTGGTCGGCGAGGCCCCAGGACAGCCGGCCGACGAGGGCCCGCCGGGCCGAGCCGGCCGGCCTCGTCGCTTTCTCCCCCTCGGTGGTCATCGGCGTCATGCCTTGATCAGCCCGGCGCCGTGCAGCGCGTCGGCCGCGGCGGCGACGGCACCGAACGGCAGCCGGGACCGCTCGGCGACGTCCAGCAGACTGTGCTCGCCGTCGGACAGGTTGAGCACCCAGAGCATGGCCAGCTGGGCCTGCTTGGTGTCGCTGCGGCCACCGAGCGCGTCGTACAACCCGCGCCGGCCCAGCTGCGGTTCGCCGTAGGGGCTGAGGTTGACGTACTGCCGGTTGCGGTCCAGGACGGCGAACGCCTCACGGCAGACGGCGAGGGTGTCCGCCATCGCCTCCGGGGAGACGAAGTCCGGGTTGTCCGCCGAGGTGTGGTACTCGGGGTAGCCGGCGTACGGGGTGCGGGTGAGCGAGCCCACGCCGAGATCGAAGCCGGGCGAGCAGTATTGGCGCTCGTCGTAGCCGTACGGAGTGAACTCGGTGACGTGGTGCGGGCGTTCGGAGGCCGCCAGTACGTGGCGCATCACCCGGTCGATATCGGCGTCGCCGCGCCTGCTCTGTTTGTACGTCAGCTGCCCCCGGTCGCCGGCGCAGGCCAGCACCAGGCCGTGTTTGACCCGCTCCACCCGCTCGGCGTTGCGCGCCAGCCAGGTGATCGCCCCGATGGTGCCGGGCGCGAAGATGAACCGGTAGGTGTAGTACGGCGTTCTCCGGGCCAGCGCCTGGGCCAGGAACGTGGCCACGGCGATGCCGGCGAGGTTGTCGTTGGCCAGCGAGGGGTGGCAGACGTGGCAGGAGACGATCACCTCGTCGGGGACCTGCCCGGGGACCACGTGTTCGGCGTAGGTGAGGTGGCCGTCGGCGAGGGTGGAGTCGATGTGCACCTCGTACTCGCCGTCGGGCATCGCGTCCAGCGTCTCCTGGGCCAGGCAGAACCCCCATGCGGGCTTGTAGTAGCTGGTGCGGTACGGCACCCAGCTCGGTTGCTCGGGCAGGGTGTGCAGGTGTTCACGCAGCTCCGCCAGTGGCATGGTCGCCGAAACCGGCACGCTGTAGCCGAGCACGTGCAGGCTGGACGCGGCGAAGTCGACGACCCGGTGGCCGGCGGCGTCGGCGATGTACGCGTCGCGGATGTTCCACTCCTGCGGCACCGTCCAGTCGAGCACCTGGGTCCCGGTCGGTACCTCGTGCACCTGGAGCGGGATGTACTCGCCGACGATGTCCAGGGTGGCGCGCACCCCGTCGCCCGTGATGCTCCGGCACAGCGGGTACAGCCGCTCCACCAGCGCGTGCATCTCCTCGCCGGGCGCTGTCATCGGCGCCACCGCAGGGTGTCGTCGACGGTGCCCGCGTCGGACGCGGCGCGCAGCACGGCGAGCCGGGTGAAGCGCCGCTCGAAGTCCTCCTGGGTCAGCCCGTGTTCGCGGTAGGCGTCGGCGAGTTCGAGCGCGCCACGCTTCACCGTCCACTCGCAGTCGAAGCCGGGTACGGCGGCGCGGAACCGGGCGAAGTCCACCCGGTACGACCGCGGATCGGCCCCGTTCTCCCCGGTGATCACCACCTTCGCGCCGGACACCGCCTCGGCGACCTGCTCGGCGATCTCGGCGACCGTGACGTTGTTGACCTCGCTGCCGATGTTGAACGCCCGGTCGTGGACCGCTTCGCGCGGCGCGGTCAGCGCGGCCGTGAAGGCCCGTGCGATGTCGGCGGCGTGCACCAGCGGGCGCCAGGGCGTGCCGTCGGAGAGCACGAGGACCTCGCCGGACAGGAGGGCGTGGCCCACCAGGTTGTTCAGCACGATGTCGGCGCGCAGCCGGGGCGAGTAGCCGAAGGCGGTGGCGTTGCGCATGTACACCGGGGTGAAGTCGTCGTCGGCCAGGGCGTGCAGTTCGTCCTCCACCCGCACCTTGGACTCCGCGTACGGGGTCACCGGGCGCAGCGGGGCGTCCTCGGTCACCAGGCCCTCACCGCCGGCCGCGCCGTACACCGAGCAGGTGGACGCGTACAGGAAGCGCCGCGCTCCCGCGTCGCGGGCAAGCCGGGCGAGGCGTACGGAGGCGTGGTGGTTGATGTCGTAGGTGAGGTCCGGCGCCAGCGACCCCAGTGGGTCGTTGGAGAGCGCGGCCAGGTGGATCACGGCGTCCACCCCGGACACGTGTTCGGCCGTGACATCGCGCAGGTCCACCCGGTGCCCCCGCGGGTCGTCGGGCGCCGGGCCCAGGACGCAGTCGGCGAACAGGCCGGCGTCGAGGCCGACGACCTCGTGCCCGGCGGCCGTGAGGACCGGGGCCATCACGGTGCCCAGATAGCCCTGATGTCCGGTCAGCAGTACGCGCACAGTTCATTCCCCCAGGTCGAGAGTGAGTTTGGTGACGGCGAACGCCTCGGCGTAACGCGCGTGGCATTCGATGCCGCGGATACGTGCGAGACCGAGGAAGGCCTCCCGGTCGTACCAGGGCCGGTGGCGCTGCGAGGCGTAGTGCTCCTGCAGCAGCCGTACCTTCTCCTCGGCGGTCTCCGGCGACAGTGGCTGGTAGGCCGCCATCCGGCCGAGATCACCGTCCCACTTGACGATCTCGTAGCCGAGGACCAGGTGGTTCCGGAACGCGGTCGGTACCAGCTTCGCCAGGCCGCGGTGGTCCTGGTGCGCGTCGTCGGTGCGCGGGGCGAGGACCAGATCCGGGTCGGCCCGCTCGCGCAGTTCCTCGACCGCGGCCTTGGCCTCGTCCCAGTGCACGGGCAGTCGGCCGTCCGGCAGCTTGTGCACGGTCAGCCGCAGGTCGGCGCCCGGACAGAACGCGGCGAGCGCGGCCCGCTCCTCCTGCTCCCGCTCGCCGCCGCCACCGGAGAGCACCAGCGCGTCGACACGGACCCCAGGACGCGCGCGGCACAGCGTCAGCAGCGTGCCGCCGGCGCCGATGGCGATGTCGTCGCAGTGCGCGCCCACCGCGGCGATCCGGTCCAGGTTCCCGGCGCCGAGCCGGATCACGCCCGCACCCCCGCGCCGTCCCGTTCCCACACGGCCCATGGGCGCTCACCGCGGGCATAGGCATCGTCGAGCGCGGCCCGCTCCTTCACGGTGTCGGTCGGCTTCCAGAAGCCGCGGTGCTGGTGCGCCACCAAGCGGCCCCGCTTGGCGAGTTGGGCGCATCCGTCGGCGACCAGGTCCCCGTTCTCCGGTATGTGGTCGAAGACCTCCTGCCGGAGCACGAAGTAGCCGCCGTTCTCCCACAGCGGCATGTCGCTCACCGCGGTGATGCCCCCCACCAGGCCGTCCTCGCCCAACTCCACACAGTGGAACGAGGACTGCGGCGGCACCACCATCATCGACGCCCCGGCGTCACGCCGGGCGAACCGGCCGATCATCTCCGGCAGCGGGGCGTCGGTGAGCACGTCGGCGTAGTTGGCGAGGAACATCTCGTCGCCGTCCAGGTGGTGCCGTACCCGGCGCAGCCGCTCCCCGATCGGTGACTCGATGCCGGTCTGCGCGAACGTGATCGTCCAGTCCGCGATGTCGGTGGACAGCAACTCGGTCCGCCCGCCCCGCAGCACGAAGTCGTTGGACGTCGTCTCCTCGTAGTGGAGGAAGAAGTCCTTGATGTGGTGGGCCCCGTAGCCGAGGCACAGGATGAACTCCGTGTGCCCGTAGTGCGCGTAGTAGCGCATGACGTGCCAGATCAGCGGTCGCGGGCCGACCATCGCCATCGGCTTGGGCACGTCGTCGGAGGTTCCGTTGCGCATGCGCATGCCGTAACCGCCGCAGAACAGAACGACCTTCATGCTGTGCCCTTTCGAGACGCGACCTCGACGACGCTCAGTTCCGGGATGGGAAAGACGAGCCGGCCGCCCCAGTCGTGCACGAAGGACAGCTGCTCGACCAGCTCGGCCCGCAGGTTCCACGGGAGGACGAGGACGTAGTCCGGTTTGTCGGCGGCTATCTGCTCGGTTGGCAGGATCGGGATGCGGGTGCCCGGGGTGAACCTGCCGTGCTTGTAGGGGTTGCGGTCGACCGTGTACGGCAGCAGGTCGGGCCGGACGCCGCAGTGGTTGAGCAGGGTGTTGCCCTTGCCGGGGGCGCCGTAGCCGACGACGGTCTCACCGCGCTCGGCCGCCTCGATGAGAAACCTGAGGAGGTCCCGGCGCACCTTCGCCACCCGGGCGGAGAACTCGGTGTACCCCGACAGCTCCCGCAGCCCGGCGGCCTTCTCCCGGTCCAGCACGTCGGCCACCCGCCGCGTCGGCTCACCGGCCACCTCGGCCGGCCGGGCCCACAGCCGGACGGAGCCGCCGTGCGTGGGCAGCAACTCGACGTCCACGAGGGCGAGTCCACCGCTGGCCAGCGCCCGCATCGCGGAGGCGACCGTGTAGTACTGGAAGTGCTCGTGGTAGATCGTGTCGTACTGGTTGTCCTCGATCAGGGTCAGCAGGTGCTGCACCTCGATGGAGACCCAGCCGTCGTCGGCGACCAGGGCGCGCAGCCCTCTGGTGAACCCGACCACGTCGGGGATGTGCGCGTACACGTTGTTGGCCACGACCAGGTCCGCCGGGCCGTGCTCGGCGCGGACGCCCGCACCGGTGTCCGGGTCGAGGAACTCGGTGAGCGTGGGCACCCCCGCGTCCCGCGCCGTGGCGCCGACGTTCACCGAGGGCTCGATGCCGAGGCAGCGGATCCCACGGTCCACCACATGCCTGAGCAGGTACCCGTCGTTGCTCGCGACCTCGACCACGAACGCGTCGGTGCCCAGAGCGAGGCGCTGCACGGCGTCGGCGACGAACGTGCGCGCGTGCTCCACCCAGGAGGTCGAGTAGGACGAGAAGTACGCGTACTCCTTGAACGTCTCCTCCGGCGTGATCAGCGGAGGGATCTGCGCGAGCCAGCAGTCGGTGCAGACCCGCAGGTGCAGCGGGTACGCCGGTTCCGGCAGGTCCAGTTGGTCCGCGGCGAGAAAGCTCTCACATGGTGGCGTCGCCCCGAGATCGACGACGCTCGCCATCGCCTCCGAGCCGCAGAGTCGGCATCGTGTCATGTGCTGTCCCCATCCCCCCTGCTCGCGCGGATGTCCCCGCCGCGAGCCAGTGCTGACCGTCCCGCGATCGCGGTGCGGTACCCCTCCAGCAGGCGCTCCAGCCCGACGGCCGGGCTGAAGCCCTGCTCGTAACGGCGCCGGGCCGCCCGGCCCATCTCCCGGTTGCGGTCCGGCTCGGCCGTGATCCGGCGCAGGCAGTTCGCGAGCGCGGCCGAATCGCCCGGCTCGTGCAGCAGCCCGGTCACCCCGTCCTCGACGAGTTCGACGAAGGCGCCGTGACCGGCGGCGACGGCCGGCACCCCGGCCGCCATCGCCTCGACGACCACCAGGCCGAACGCCTCCAGCCACGTCGAGGGAGCCACCACCGCGACCGACCTGGCGACGGCCTGCCGGCACTGCTCCGCGTCGTACAGGCCGACGTGGCGCACGTCGTCACGGCCCGCCGCCCAGGCGGCCACCTCCCGCTCCAGTGGCCCCGTCCCGGCGATCACGAGCGGCACGCCCACACCGCCGGCGGCGGCGATCTCGTCCCAGGCGGCCATCAGCAGCCGCACCCCCTTGGCCTCCGCGAGCCGGCCGAGATACAGCAGATGCTCGCCGGGGCCCGCGCGGACGGCACCCGGGTCGGGCACGAAGTTGTGCTTGACCGCCAGCCGCTCGGCCGGCATGCCGGACCGCACCAGGACGTCGCGCTGCGCCGCGGAGATGCAGAAGAACCGCTCCACGCCGGACCACCAGCGCCGCCGGTTCACCGACAGGCTGACCGCGAGCGGCACCGTCGCCAGCCGGGAGTTCCGGTAGCAGCCGTGCCGGACGGCGGGCAGCGGCGTGGCCCCGACGCACTCGGTGCACGGGCGGCCGTCGCGCTGCAGCGTGCCGGGCGGGCAGACCTGGGTGTAGTTGTGCAGCGTGGCGACGGCGGGCACACCGGCGTCGGCGCAGGCGGCCAGTACCGCCGGCGACAGGAGCGGGAACACGTTGTGGACGTGCACCACGTCCGGCCGGTCGCCGCGAAGCCGCGCGGCGAGTTCGCTGCGGACGGCAGGGTTCCACGGCACCAGCAGGGCCACAGCGGCCTTGCCCGGCAGGGACCGGGCGGCGATGTCGTCGCTGCGCCGCTCGAACACCTCGACCCGGTGCCCGGCCCCGCGCAGCAGCGCCACCTCCTGGTCGACAACCCTGTTCTCCCCGCTCGGCTGCGCCGAGGCGTAGCGGTTGTGCACCACGAGGATGTGCATGCTCAGGTCACCTCCGAACTCTGGGCCCATCGCGGGACCGGGCGTCCGGGGACTTCCGGTGCCGACGAGGGAGCGGCGGCCGGCACCGTCAACAGCGAGGCGGCCACGGCCAGATGCAGCAGATAGGGCGAGGCGTCGCCCAGCCCCGCCTCGGTGTACGAGGCGATCGCGCAGTAGCTGATGAGGAAGATCGCGCAGGCCCTCGGCAGCGACGGTGGCCGCAGCAACGCGACGCCGCCCAGCACGACGATGACCGCCGCCACCAGCGCGACGCCGGTCATGCCCTGCTCGTGGTACACGGCCAGCCAGCTGTTGTCGATGGGCAGCCCGCCGAACGACTTGTCGCCCAGGCCCGCCCCGAACAGGTGCTCCGAGGTCGTCCGGGGAGCTGCCAGCAGGGCGTCCCAGACCTTGGCCCGACCGGTCAGGCTGGTGAAGTTCTCCTCGCTCTGTCCGCGCAGGAACCAGGCCCGCAGGGCGGAGCCGAACCCCACCGCGGCCACGGCGGCGCACAGCACCGCCCAGGCGAAGAACCTGCGGGCGGCGGCGCTGGTCAGGAAGAGCGAGCCGATCGCCAGCACCAGCCCGATGAGCAGGCCGAGCGTGGCCGTCCGGGTATGGGTCAGCGCGAGCAGGACGAGGGCCGGCACGATGACCACCGCCGCGCTGACCCGGTCGGTCCTGCGGCCCAGCAGGAGCAGCACGGCGAGCCCGATGATGACCGCGGCGTACTGTCCGATCTGCGGCGGGGTGAGCGGCCACAGCGCGCCGACCAGCCGGCCGCCGTAGAGCTCGGGCATGGCGGTGCCCGGTGAGAGGACAGCGCCGGCGGCCACCGACGCGAGGACCGCGAAGTACATCCGGATGTGGTGCCGGACGAATGTCAGGCCCCCGTCCCACCAGCGGCTGAGCAGCCACAGCGTGCCGACGAAGAGAGCCAGCCTGGCGCAGCGGAACAGCGCCCCGAACCCGGACTCCAGGTCCGCGCTGGAGATCACGCTCGGCACCAGCAGCAGGGTGAGCAGGAACACGAACGCGCTGGCCCGGATGCGCAGCCGCGGATTGACCGCGAGCGCCAGCGTGAACGCGACGGCCAGCGCGCCCATGGTGACCATCTGGATGAGGGAGCGGGGGAGCGGCACGATGGTCTTCGCCCCGGTGGAGCCGAGCGTGTTGAGGATCAGCAGCCCCCAGGCCGTCCCGACGATCTTCGACGTGTGGTCCGTGCCCATCTCAACCACCGTCCCGTGCGCCGAAGGTGCTGCCCGCGTCCTGCCGGTACGGCGTGCCCTGCCACTGCCAGGAGTCGAGGATCCGGCTCGGGTCGTGGATGACGAACTTCCACGCTCCGACGTAGACGTTGTCGTGCCAGCGGTTGTGCTGCTCGCGGGTGATCGCCTCGGACACCCGCTCGCCCTGGTACGGCGACCAGTTCGGATAGGTGCCGTAGTTGGCGAGCACGGCCATGCGGTCGCACTTCACCGTGCAGTCGACGACGGACTTGTCCAGCACGAAGCGGTTGCCGCGGATGTCGACCCGCTGGGTCTTCCACCGGCAGTCGGCGTACAGCGGGGCGGCGGCGATTCCCGGCTGCGCGCAGCGCTTCCTGTCCTTGACCAGCAAGGTGCAGTCGCCGGACGACGTGTTGGCCGGGCTGTTGCAGAACCGGTCCGCGTTCTCCCACAGGGTGATCCCGGACCAGTTGTTCTCCAGGACGTTGCGGTAGACCTCGATCCTGTCCGTGCGGGCGCGGATCCGCGGTTCGCCACCGGACTCGGACAGGTAGACGGTCGCGAAGGGGAAGTTGTCGCCGCGGTCCGCGTACTTTCGGCCCTCGACCCAGTTGTTCCGCCGGATCGTGTTCTCGCGGATGACCGCGTTGTAGCTGGTCTCGTAGATCAGCGCGGCGCCGTCGTTGTCCTCGAACACGTTGTCCTCGATGAGGAAGTCGTTGTTGTTGGTGTCCGCCCACACCCCGGTTCCGCGGTTGTCGTGGACCCAGTTGCCGCGTATGTCGGCGCCGTCCACGGCCCAGAACTTGATACCTCCGGTGCATCCGCAGCCGGGCCGCTGCCGCTCCCAGTCGTCCGTGTTGTTGCCCACGATCTCGTTGCCCTCGACCACCAGAGCGTTGAACCGGCCGTCGGCCTTGTACGCGTTCATGCCGTACTGGCCGTTGCCGCGCAGGCAGCTGGTGCTGACCCGCTGGCGGGCACCGGCCATCAGCCCGGCGCCGGAGTTGTGCTGGATCGTCGCGTGCTCGATCACCCACCCGTCGGCCGAGTCATGGTTGACCACGCCCTCGTCGTGCGGTGCGACGAACCCCTGCACGGTCAGATGGCGGATGGTGACGTCGCGGGCCGGGCCGCCGAACGCGTACTGGTTGGTCCTGCGCCCGTCGAGCACCGCGCCCGGCCCGCCGAGGTAGGTGTTGCCCTCCTTGGGGATGACCTGGGCGTAGCGGTCCGACGGGAGCGTGTGCCGGCCCGGTCGAAGCCAGAACATGGTGCCGGGGGGACTGCTGGTGGTCTTGGCGGCCAGGTCACCGGGCACCGCGGGGTCGACCGTGACCGCGCCCGCCGGCGCCTTCGCCGGCCCGGCCGCGGGCCTGGCGCACACCCCGGCCACGGGTGCGGACGGCGCGGCCGTCGGCTTCGGCCGTGCGTCCGGCGTGCCCTCACAGCCCGCCGCCGTCAGGGCCAGCGCCAGCAGTGCCGACGGCAACGCGCAGAGCCGCCACTTGATCCCCACGTGTCCCCCTAGCCGCGGAACCCGAGCACGGTGGTGAACCCCTGCGCGCCGTCGGCGAAGCCGGTGCCGACCAGCGTGGTGGCGGGTTCCTTGCGCCCGAAGCCGGGGGAGTACCAGCCCAGCGGCGGGTCGGTCTCACCGCGATGCGCCCGCCAGGACAGCTCCCCGGGCAGGTCGAGAGCCGCGGAGCGGTCCTCGCCGTCCCGGGTCCAGGTGAGCACGGCCCGGTTCCCCACCAGGTCCGCGGCGATCGCCGGGCCGAGATGGAACGCCAGCCGCACGGCCCGGCGAGAGCCGTGCGGGCCGCGGACCTCGTCGATCACCCGCAGCTCCCGGCTCACGGCCGTGAGCTCCACGCGGCGGCGGTGCACGGCGTGCTGGTAACCCTCGTGCTCGGCGCACCAGCGGGCCGTCCCCCCGTCGGAGGTGCCCGAGGTGGCCGCGACCAGGACGCGGCTGCGGGCGTGCCGGGTCCACAGGAACGGGCCGCCGGAGACGGACTGGTCACCGCCGTCCAGTTGCAGCGTGTTGTGGCCGAGCGTCGACCGGAAGTACTGCCGCCACTCGGGCTGCCCGTGGTAGCAGTACGTCCCGGGGTCGGCCAGCACATCGACCCCGTCGTGGCGGACCTCCAGCGACAGCGCGTCCGCGTGAGCATGCGCGGCGATGGACAGGAAGCCGTGCGGGCCGCCGTCGCAGCGGCACCAGATCTCCGCCGGACCACGCAGGATCGTCATGCCGGCGTCGGCGAAATGGTCCGGCCGGCTCACCGGACGGGACACGGCCGGCGCGGTTCCCCCTTTCGCGTACGGCCGGATGAGCGCGGCCAGCAGCGGAGTGCGCACATCGGCGGCGGGCACCGCCGGCCACCAGTCGAGCCGGCCGAACACGGCGTCCCCGGTGGCCAGCAGTGAGGCCCAGCGGTCGGTTTCCGGGCCGTCGACGACCAGACCGTGCCCGTCGTCCGCGTCCCCCTGCCTCGGCGGCCGCAGCCTGTTGTCCACGACGGCCGCGAGCGCATCGGTCATCCGCAGCAGCACCAGCCGGACCGACGCCGGGACCGGTACGCCCGCGGCGTCCGCCTCGGCCACCGCGGCCAGACCGAGTTCCAGCACCAGCCCGTGATACTCGCTGGCCAGCTCACGGTTGAGGCCGGAGCCGAAGGTGTTGCGTTTCAGGTGCCGCGCCAGCGACCGCAGCGCGTCGGCCCGCCAGCGCGCCGAGGAGGGGAACCACCCGAACGCGCAGGCCGCGGCGAACTGCCCGGCGGCCTCGGCGATGATGTGGTTGTTCGCCGAGGATCCACGGCTGGGGAACGCGGCCAGCCAGCGCTGGTGATGCCAGATCTGGTGGCGCGCCACCGGGTTGGCCTCGAACAGGGCGGCCACGCCCGGCCAGCCGTCGAGGAGCCGGCGCACCCACACCCAGGACAGCAGCCGGACCCCCAGCTCGATGCCGCTGGTCCAGTGCACGCCGCGCAGCGGTGCGTTGGCCGACCACCACGACCGCAGATGCCCGGCCACGCGCTCGGCGTAGCGCTCGTCCCCGCTGATCGCGTAGGCGGCGGCGAGCACGGTGAGGTACTGATGCCGCGACAGCTCCCAGATCTGCTTGATGTCCCCGACCGCGTCCTCGTCGCGGTACGGCACGTCGAAGGCGTAACCCCACGGAGCCCGGCGCCCGGTCTTCGGGTCGTACCACCAGTCCGGGTCGGCCAGGTCGTCGCGGACCACCCCGAAGTACTCGGCGTGCCCGGCCATCAGCCGGTCCGCCTCGGCGAGGAGACGCTTCGCCGCGTCCGGCGGCACCGCGGCGATCGCCCCCGCGGGCAGTACGGCGGTGAACCGGGCGCCGGTCACGCTCGGGCACTCCGGCCGCGCCGAGCGCCACCGCCGCCTGCGCACCGCGTCGCCCATCCGGCCGCCGACCTCCCGCGGACCCATCCGGGACAGCCGCCGCAGGTACCAGCCCGGACTCCCTGAGCTGACCGTCATCGCGCCCCCGCCAGCGTCACCGGCGCGCCGCCGGCCAGGCCGGCCCGCACCGCGAGAGTGGCCGCGGTGGTGGCGACCAGCGACTCCAGCGGCACCGGCATCGGCCCCCCGGTCCGCACGGCCTTGACGAAGGCGGCCAGCTGGGCGGACTGGCCCTTGTCCCGGGCCTTGGGCAGCCGCGAACTGAGCCACTTCCCGGGTCCGTGGACCGAGGCACGGACGAAGTCGTCGAGCCGCAGCACCTTGCCGTCCGCGAGAAGGTCCAGCGTCTCCTTGGGGAAGCCGGGCGCGCCGGTGGTGACGTAGCTGATGGTCGCGGTGGACCCGTCCGGGTAGCGCAGTACGACCTGGAGGTCCTCGTTGCCGGACGTGGCGACCGCGTACACCGAAATCGGGTCGGCCTCCAGCAGCCAGCTCGCCGTGTCGATGAAGTGCCCGCCCTCACCGGCGAACCGCGAGCCCTCGGTGCCCTGCCGGAGGTACCAGCTGCCGTGCTGCAGCCGGCCCGCGTTGACCAGGTAGCGCAGGCTCGCCGGGCCGGTCCGGGCACCGAACTGTTTCCTCGCCTCCTGGAGCAGCGGCGCGAACCGGCGGTTGAAGCCCACCTGCAGCCGGTCGTTGCCGGACTCCTCCACCGCCGCGAGCACGCCGGCCAGCTCGTCCTCGGTGAGCGCCAGCGGCTTCTCCACGAAGACGCTCTTGCCGGCCAGCAGCGCCCTGCGGGTCAGTTCGGCGTGCGAGCTGTGCCGGGTGACCACGAACACCGCGTCGACGGACTTGTCGCCGAGCACGGCGTCGAGATCGGTGGTCGCCCCGGCGAAGCCGAACTTGCGTTGCGCGTTGGCCGCGGACAGCGACGTCGTGGTGACGACGGTCGCCAACTCGACGCCGTCACGCCGCGCAAGGTGCGGCAGCAGCATCGACGTCGCGTAGTTCCCCGCGCCGACGAACGCGAGCCGCACCGGCGTCCTGGCCGCCCGGACCGGACTCGGCTTCCTGCCTGCGGTGGGTACGGCCGCCGCGGGCACAGCCACCACCGGAGCCGCCGCCTCGCCCGCCTGCTCGGGGTAGCGGAAGAGCACGGCGACCGCCTTCAGCTCGCCGTCCTTCAGGCTCCGGTACGTCTCGACGGCGTCATCGAAATCGGCGATGTGGGAGACCAGGGGCTCCACGTCGACGCTGCCACGGGCGAGCAGATCGAGGAAGCACGCCAGGTTGCGGCGCTCGGTCCAGCGCACGTAGCCGATCGGATAGTCGCGCCCCTCCAGCTCGTACTCCGGGTCGTAGCGCCCGGGGCCGTAACTGCGCGAGAAGCGGACGTCGAGCTCCTTCTCGTAGTACGCGTTCCACGGCAGGTCCAGGCGGCACTTGCCGATGTCGACGACCCGGCCGCGGTCCCGGCACAGCCGGGCGGCCAGCTCGACGGGCTCGTTGCTGCCGCCGCCGGCGGCCAGGTACACCTGGTCCACTCCGTGACCGCCGGTGAGTTCGGCGACGGTCGCTTCCACGGCCGGGGAGGCGGGATCGCCGCAGGCCGTGGCGCCGAGCCGCTCGGCCAGCTCGCAGCGCACCGGGTCGGGGTCGACACCGACGACGCGCACCCCCGAGGCGGCCAGGAGCTGCACCACCAGCTGCCCGATCAGCCCGAGGCCGATGACCAGAGCCACTTCGCCGAGCCGTGACTCGCCCTGACGGACGCCCTGCAACGCGATCGACCCGACGGTGCCGAAGGCCGCGTGCCGCGGCGCGAGGCCGTCCGGCACCGGGGCGTAGAGGTTCTTCGGCACCCAGTTCAGCTCGGCGTGCAACGCGTGCTCGTTGCCCGCGCAGGCCACGAGGTCACCGGCCTTCACGTCATCGACGCCGGCGCCGACCTCCTCCACCACCCCGCACAGCGAGTAGCCCAGCGGCGTGTAGGAGTCCAGCTTGCCCATCACCTTGCGGTAGGTGGCGGGCACCCCGTTGGTGGCCACGCTCTGCATGACCTTGGCCACCTGGTCCGGCCGGGAGCGGGCCTTGCCCACCATCGACATGCCGGCCTCGGACACCTTCATCAGCTCGGTCCCGGTGGAGATCAGCGAATAGGCGCTGCGGACCAGCACACCGCCCGGCTTGCACCCCGGCACCGGCACGTCGAGCAGCGCCAGTTCGCCGCTCTTGTAGTTCTGCACAACCTGTTTCACCCGAAGTCCTCTTGTCTCTACGCCGTTTGCTCTGAGCCGTTCGCTCTGCGCCGTCAAAGGGAGTTCTGACGGGCCCCTGACGTCGCGCCCCGATACCAGTACTCGAGGGTCAGCACATGCCACAGATGCTTGGAGAAGTCCCGCTGCCCGGCGGCGTCCTCGGCGACCATCCGCGCCAGCGCGTCGCGTCGCAGGATCCCGGAGTCGACGAGCACGCCATCGTTGACGACCTCGCGCACCAGCGGTGCCAGATCCCGGCTCATCCAGGCCCGCAAGGGGGCGCTGAACAGGCCCTTGGGCCGGTACACGATCTCCCGGGGCAGGACCGAGGAGGCGGCCTCCTTGAGGACGGCCTTGCCCTGCCGTCCGACGATCTTGCGGTCGCCGGGCACGGCGAACGCCGCCTTGACCACCTCGACATCCACGTACGGCACCCGCACCTCGGTCGACGCGGCCATGCTGGAGCGGTCGGTGTACGCGAGGTTCAGGCCCGGCAGGAACATCCGGGCGTCAGCCAGGCACATGCGGTTGACGAAGTCGTCGAGGTCGTTGTCCTCGTAGACGTCCGCGTGCTCGGTCAGCACGTCGTCGACCGTCCCGGCCAGGTCCGGATCGATCAGGGCGAGCAGCTCGCCCCGGTCGTACATGGTGTAGCTGCGCCGGAACGCGGTCTCCTCCGGCAGATCGGCGAAGGACAGGAACCGCTTCGCGAAGCGCACCGACCGGTATCCGCGGCGGGCCGTGGCCACCGGCAGCCGGTCCACAGCCCTGGACAGACCGCGCCGCAGGGGCCGTGGGACGCGCTGGTAGCGCAGGGCGAGGAGGTTGGCGAGGTGCTTGCGGTACCCGGCGAACAGCTCGTCGGCCCCCATCCCCGAAAGCATCACCTTCACCCCCGCCTCTCGGGCGGCCTCGCAGATCAGGAACGTGTTGATCGCGGCGGGATCACCGATCGGCTCGTCCAGGTGGTGCGTCATCCGCGGCAGCAGGTCGAGCACGTTCGGAGCGATCTCGATCTCGTGCAGGTCGACGCCGAACCGCTCGGCCACCTGCCGGGCGTAGCGCAGGTCGTCCGGCATCGCCTCGAACCTGGCGTCCTCGGCGCGGAACCCGATCGTGTAGGCGGAGATACCGGGCCGGTCGCGGGCCGCCAGCGCGGTCAGGTAGCTGGAGTCCAGCCCGCCGGAGAGGAAGGTCGCCACCGGTACGTCGGAGAGCAGGTGACGCCGGGTCGACTCCTCGACGACGGCGGCGATGTCCGGCTGCTCGCCGGACAGAGCCCGCTCCCGGCCCTCGGCGGCGACGTCCCTCAGGCTCCAGAACCGGCCGCGATCCACCCGCCCGTCCGGCCGGAACCTCATCCAGCTCCCCGGCGGCAGCTTCTCCGCCTCGCGGAACGCGCACCGTGAGTCCGGCACCCAGTAGTACAGCAGCGAGGCCACCAGCGCCGCGTGGTCCACCTCCAGCGAACCGCCGGTCACGGCCGCGAGCGCCTTCAGCTCGGAGGCGAACATCAGGCCCTCGCCGCGCCGCAGCAGGAACAGCGGCTTGATGCCGAGCTGGTCGCGGGCGAGAACCAGGTCCCCGGTCCGCTCGTCGAAGACGCCGAACGCGAACATGCCGCGCAGCCGGGGCAGACAGTCCGTGCCCCAGCGCCGCCAGGCCTCCAGCAGCACCTCGGTGTCCGAGGTACCACGGAAGCGCACCCCGGCCGCCACCAGCTCGGCACGCAGCTCGGGCGCGTTGTACAGCTCGCCGTTGTACGTCAGGACGAGGCCGTCGCAGATCATCGGCTGGGCGCCGGTCTCCGACAGGTCGACGACGGCCAGCCGGCGGTGCCCCAGGTGCACTTCGCCGTCACCGACGGGGTGGCCGTAGCGGCCCGCCCCGTCCGGGCCGCGGTGAGCGAGGGTATCGGTGAGCCGGTCGGTCACGGCCTTGCCGTCCGGCCACCGGTACGTGCCTGCGATGCCACACATGTCCTACCGCGCTTCCTGGTCGCTGTCCGGGACGCGTGCCGCCCAGATCGGCAGCCGCTCCGGCCGCTGCCCGTCCTCCTCCACCGCCTGAACGGCGTGGGAGATACCCCCACCCTTGTGTCGGGCCGGCCGTCCGCCGCGGACGCGCGACGCGGTGTGCGGCCCGTCCCACAGCGTGCCGTCGGTCCGGTCACGCGGATCGGGGTCGATCAGCACCACACCGATCACCGCGATGCGCTGGTCGGCGAGCTGCCGTGCCACGGTGTGCAGCCAAGCGGCGCTGCCGCGCCCGGCACGCACGACGAGCACGGTCCGGGTGCCGAGGTACCGCAGGTCGGTCCACGCCGTGCCGGGCGCCACCGAGCCGACGCCGATCCGGCGTTCCTCGGCTGACAGGGCCTCGGCACGCTCGCCGCCGACCACGGTCGGGTCTCCCGGCTTCGGCCGACGCCTGGTCAGCCGCTGTCCGGGCAGGCTGTCGACGAGGACGACCGGCCCGTCCGCCGCCAGTGCCCCGGCGAGGTCCAGGGCGATCAGGCTGGTGCCGCGCGCACAGCCCAGCTCCAGCAGCGACAAGGGTTCTGCGGAGCCGCGCACGGTGCGGGCCAGTGACGTGGTGAGTCGTGTCCGTGCCGCCCGGCTGCGTCGGCGCCGCCACAGCCGGGCCGGCCGGCGGGGGAGTTCCGCGATGACCGAGGCGCCGAGGTTCGCCGCGATCTGCCGGCGCAGCACGGGGCGGTCCGCCACGACGGTGCCGACCGTGGCCACCGCGAGCCCGAGGGCGAGCCCGAGGACAAGCCCGATCGCGGCGTCGGTGGCGGCGGCCCTGGGAAGGGAGTGCCGCTCGGCGCGCGGGGCGTCCACGATCTGCGTGCCGGCGACGAGCTGGGGTGTGCCGATGCCGGCCTCCGCGGCGCGCTGGCCGAACTCGGTGATCTGCGAGGTGAGTTCGGCCCGGCGGGCGTAGAGCGACTCCAGGTTCGCCGACGCCTTCGGTCCGCTCTCCGTCGCGCCGTCCCCGATCGCCTGGTCGACCGTGGCGAGTTCGCCGCGCAGTCGGTCACGCTGGCCGAGCAGAGCCTTGGCCTCGGCCTGCGCGGCTTGCTGTATCCGCCTCACATGGTCCGCGACGAACGCGTCGGCCAGCGCCTCGGCGCGGGCCACCGCCTCCGCCTCGCTGTCGGCGGTCACGGTGATCTGCAGCAGGTTGTTGGTCAGGCCGCTGCCCTCGTAGTCCCGCATGAAGTCCTCAGGTTTCTCCGGGGAGTCGAGGGTGCGCAGGGCCGCGGCGGCGATCCGCGTGGTGTGCAGCAGCGCGACGTCGGTCCGGATCAGCGTTCCGGGGTCGTTGGGCTGGTCCTCCTGATGGGCGACCAGCACCTTGGTCACCGCGGTCGGCGGGGGCGGGAGCAGAACGGCCACCGCCGCGCCGACCAGCAGCCCCAGCAGTGCCATCGAGTACCAGAGACGGCGCCGCCTGCGCACCGCCACCACCAACGCCTGCAGATCCAGCAGCGGAGCGGCCGACGACTGCGAAGTCGTACTCGTCGTCACCTTGACGCTCCCCTCGTGTCGTCGCCGACCGCGAGCGCCGGTGTGGCGGCACGGCGAGCATCGGCGGCAGGCGGTGTCGCGCGGGTCCGGACCGCGCCGGCCAGGACGATGCCGACGACCTCGTGACGGGCGTCCGCACACGCCTCGGCGATGCCCGCGAGCTCCCCCGCGGTCCAGCTGCCGGCGCTGAGCACGACCAGGGCGCCGGACTCGTCGTCGCGGTCCGGCACCAGCGGCTGGGACACCGGGACCCCCACCACCCGCAGCAACGGATCGCTCTGCGCCTCGGCGACGAGCTGCCCGGCGGCCCGGTGGGCGATCTCGTCGCCGTCCGGCACGACGACCAGCAGCCGACGGGCGTCCGGCAGCCGCTCCCTGAGGCGGGCGCACACCCGCCGGTAGCGGATCCGCCGGCCGGCCTCGTCGCCTGACGCCTGCGGGAGCGGCAGGTCCCACCGGACGTCGACGCCCAGCAGCCGGCGGATCCGGGCCCGCGGGCCACCGCCCTGGAGCTGGTGCCCGGTCCCTTCGGCGGGTACGTCGACGGTGCCCAGCAGGGTCGAGCCCAGCGCCGCGGCGATCTCCGGTTCGGTGCGCAGCCGGCGGCTCATCCGTGCGGCGGTGAGATGGCCGATCACCGCGAGCAGGAAGAACAGCACCGCGCCGCCGACGACGAGCTGCGTCCTCGTGGGCGGTGCCTCACCGGTCGGCCGGGCCGCCGGCCCCATGACGACCATGTTGGTCTTGCCGGCGGTCGGGTCGACCTCGTCCAGTTTGGCGACGGCCTTCTGCAGCGCGGTGCGCAGCTTCGCGAGTTCGGTGCGGGTCTGCACGCTCTCCACGGTCTGCCCCGGATCGGCGGCGTCGGCCAGCTCGGTGATGCGGCGGCTGGTCTGTACGACCAGTTGCCGCAGCGCCTCGGGCTGCTCCGCCGCGTCCGGATCGGTGTTGTCGCCCACGATCCGCGCGGCGAAGGTGACGAACTGCTGGGCCACCTGGTCGGAGAGCCGCTGTGCGCGCTCCGGGGTGCCGGCCGTGCCCGAGATCTTGATGATGTTCCCGTCGGCGGACGTGGCGCTCACCTGGTCCCGCAGTTCTCTGCCGCCGACCCCGCTCCAGCCGAGGGTGGCGGCCGCGCGGTCGAGTACCACCGAGCTGGTCGCGATCTCCGTCTGCGTCAGCAGTTCGCGTTCTTCCCACGCGCCGGGCAGCAGGACCGATGCCGACGTCGTGTAGCGCGGCGGGAACACCAGGGAGGTGCCGTAGCCGACGAGCGCGCCCACCAGGACGAGGAGGGTGAGGAACCGCCGGCGCCGACGGATAATCCGCCCGATCGTGACCAGGCGTATCGTGTCATCGCTCAACTGCGCGGCCTTCTCCCTGATCGGTCCGGGTCGCCCGCCGACGCCGGAGCGTCGGCACGGCAGGCAGCGGCGTAGGCGGCGAGCAATGACGCTTGCGAGTTCCGCCAGGAGAGCGCCCCGCTGATCCGCTCCTGGCCGATCTTGCCCATCCGGGCCCGCTTCTCCGGATCGTCAAGGAGCAGCGCGATGAGCTCGGCGAATGCGGCCTCGTCGTTGGCGGGGGCGTAGACGGCGGCGTCACCGGCGGAGACGCGCGCCTCCCGGAGGTCGAAGGAGACGATCGGCCGGCCCATCACCATGTACTCGAGGACCTTGTTCATGGTCGACACGTCGTTGAGCGGATTGCGCGGGTCGGGGGAGAGGCACACGTCCGCGGTGGACAGGTAGCGCACCAGGTCGGCGTCCGGGATGCGCCCGGTGAACTGCACCTGCTCCGACAGCCCGAGTCGCCGGGACAGTTCCACCATCGCGTCGAAGGTGTCGCCGCCGCCGACGAACACCGCATGCCAGTCGGTCCGCCCCAGCTCGTCGCGGAGCTTCGCGAGGGCCCGCAAGGCGTAGTCGACGCCGTCCTGCGGGCCCATGACCCCGAGGTAGCACAGCAGATGAGGCTTGCCGCGCTTCAGCTCCGGCTCGGGTGGTACGGGGTGGAACCGTGCGATGTCCGGGGCGCTGCGCACCACGAAGACATCCGCCGGCCGCTGACCGCCGCGGCGCACCGCGACGTCCCGGTAGCTCTCGTTCGTGGCGAGCACGACGTCCGCGGCCCGGTACGTCATCCGTTCCAGCGCGCACACGCCGCGGTAGAGCAGGTCCTTGCCTCGGCCGAACCGGGAGAGGTACAGCTCGGGCACCAGGTCGTGCTGGTCGAAGACGAACCGTGCCCCGCGCCGCTTGAGCCACAGCGCCGGCAGGAACAGCAGGTCGGGCGGATTGCAGGCGTGGACCACGTCGACCGGGCCGACCTTGCGGGCCAGCCGGACCGTGTGCCACAACGCCGACCCGTACTCCCGCAGGTAGCCGGCCGGCCCTCCGGTGGCCGCGCGCAACGGATAGCGGTGGATCCGCACCCCGTCGATCTCCGCCTCCGGCTCCGTGTCCCGCTTGCTCCCTTGCGGGCATATGACGTCCACCGTCCAGCCCGCGTCACGCAGCGTCGTGCACTCCTGCCACACCCGCCGGTCGAACGGCACCGACAGGTTCTCCACCAGGATCAGCGCACGCCGGTCCGGCCGGTCGCCGCCGGCCATGTCCTCGAACGATGTGTCACCAGGCAAGGCCCACGTACCCCGGTTCGGCCCGGCGCGCATCGGCGTCGGGAAGGTGGACGAGATCGACGATCAGCGGCCCGTCGCCGTGGGGCAGCGCCGACAGCACGGCCGGATCCCTGGTACCCACCAGACACACCTCGGCGTGTTCGAGCACCTCGTCGACGGAATCCGCGAGCAGCTGGGCGAGATGCGGCAGCCGGGTCTCGATGTACTCGCGGTTCGCGCCGATCAGCCGGGAGAGGCTCACGTTGGCGTCGTGGATCCGCAGGTCGTACCCCTTGCCGAAGAGCCGTTCCGCCAACTCGACGAGCGGGCTCTCGCGGAGGTCGTCGGTGCCGGGTTTGAAGGACAGCCCGAAGAGGCCCACCCGGCGTTTGCCGGTGCGCTCGACCAGCTCCACCGCGCGCTGCAGATGGTCGGAGTTGGACGGCAGCACATGGGCGAGGATCGGCACCGAGATGTCGGCCCGGTGCGCCGCGTGGACCAGGCTGCGCAGGTCCTTGGGCAGGCAGGAGCCGCCGAAGGCGAAGCCGGGCCGCAGATAGGCGGGGCTGATGTTCAGTTTGCTGTCGGCCAGGAAGACGTCCATCACCTCGTGCGAGTTCACCCCGAGGGCGTGGCACACCGCGCCCAGCTCGTTCGCGAAGCCGATCTTGAGGCCGTGGAACGCGTTGTCCGCGTACTTGATCGCCTCGGCCGTCGGGATCGGCACCCGGAACACCTCGCCGGGCAAACCGTCGTACAGAGCCGTCACCGCGTCGCCGCTCGCCGGATCGAGTTCGCCGATGACGGTCTTGGGCGGGTCGAAGAAGTCCCGCACGCTCGTGCCCTCGCGCAGGAACTCCGGGTTGACCGCCACTCCGACGTCCACGCCGGCCGTGCCGCCGACGTACTTCTCCAGGATCGGTACCAGAAGGTTCAGGCAGGTGCCCGGGAGCATGGTGCTGCGGAACACGACGGTGTGCCGCCCACCCCGCTCGGCCAGCGCGGCACCGATCTGCTCGGTGACCCGCTCCAAGTACGTTGTGCACAGGCTGCCGTTGGGCTCCGACGGTGTGCCCACGCAGACCAGCGACACCTCGCTGTCCATGATCGCCTCGCGGACGTCGTCGGTGGCGCGCAGCGCTCCGCTCCGTACGACCTCGGCGATGAGCTCGCCGATCCGCTCCTCGACGACCGGGGCCCTGCCGTCGTTGACCAGGTCGACCTTGACCTGGTTCACGTCCACCCCGATGACCTGGTGACCCATGCTGGCCAGGCACGCGGCCGACACGCAGCCCACGTAGCCAAGCCCGAATACGCTTACTCTCATCAGACGTTCCTCCCCCCTGGCGGACCCTCGCGGTCCGCAGTCCGCGCGCCGGCTGAACCGTTGAGTCGCAGCCCTCCGCGCATCAGTAAGCGCCTTGCCCGTAGAGCACCGCCCGCAGCGTCTTCCACAAGATCACCGTGTCCAGGGCGAGCGACCAGTCCTCCACGTACCGCAGGTCCAGCCGGACCGCCTCCTCCCAGGACAGGTCGCTGCGACCGCTGATCTGCCACAGGCCGGTGAGTCCGGGCTTGACCAGCAGCCGCCGCCGGATGACCGGGCCGTAGGCGGCGGACTCCTCCGGCAGCGGAGGCCGCGGACCGACGAGCGACATCGATCCGGTGAGCACGTTGAAGAGCTGCGGCAACTCGTCGATCGAGTACCGGCGCAGCACGGCTCCCACCCGGGTCACCCGCGGGTCCCGGCGTAGCTTGAACAGCAGGCCGGCGCCCTCGTTGCGGTCGGCCAGCGCGTCACGGGCCCGATCCGCCCCGGCGACCATGGTGCGGAACTTGACGATGGTGAACTCGCGGCCGTCCTTGCCGACTCTGCGCTGGCGGTAGAAGGCCCCACCGCGACTGTCCACCATCACGAGCAGCGCGACGAACACCATCAGCGGCGTGAACAGCATCAGCAGGATCGCCGCGCCCATCCGGTCGACGACGCCTTTGACCGCGTGACGGCCCCCGCTGAAGGTCGGCATGCTGACCCGCAGCAGAGGTATTCCGAGCACCGCGTCGACATGCAGCCGCGGGCCGGCCACCTCCATCAGCACGGGCGCCACGATCATCTCGGCGTCGCTGCCTTCGAGGTTCCACGCCAGTCGCTGCAACCGGTCCGGCGACCAGTGCGGGTCCGGTGTGACCGCGACGACGCGGTAGCCGTCGTGGCGTACGTGGTCCGCGACGTCCGCCAGCCGGCCGACGACGGGCACTCCGTCCAGTTCGTCGCCGTCGAGCCCGCGACCGTCCGTCGTGCACACCGCGTCCACCCGCCAGCCGAGGTGCGGGAACTTGCGGGTCCGGGCGATCAGGTCGCGCACGGTGGCCGGGCTCCCGGCGGCGAGCACCGGTCGCAGGCACCGTCCTTCCTTCCGCTGTCTGTGCAGCCACAGGCGCAGTACATACCGCGCGGTCATGGTGACGAGTGCGATAGCGGGGATGGCGACGAAGATCCACAATTTGATGTTTCGCGAGGTGAGAGCTATTCCGCCGAGCGCCAGTACGACCGTCGCCGTGAACAGTGAGCGCCCGAGCCGGCGGAATTCCTCAGCGCCCTGGCCGAGAACCGCCGGAGACCACGCCCGGCTCACCGCAAGCGACCCCAGCACCAGCAGCTCGGTGCCGAATGCGAGAATGCCCCACTTCTCGTGCCAGTTGGCCGCGTCCCGGGCCCCGAAGAAGTTACCGATCGCCGCCACGACAAAAGCGGTGGTCACGGTGTCGTTGATGATCACGGTACGGCGGTAACGCTGCTCCCATTCGATCGCGGGCTGACTGACTGACCCGTTCGCCAGACGCCCCCGCGCCGACGGAAACGGGCTGACCAATTCCCCTTGCCGCACAGAACCCCCCAGGTCCCCAGTGGTTCGGCGTGTCCGCCCAACACTGTTGCTCCCCTCGGGAGGCCCCCGCCTCCCGAGGGGAGCAACAGTGTTGGGCGGACACGCCGAACCACTGGGGACCTGGGGGGTTCTGTGCGGCAAGGGGAATTGGTC
>NZ_JARGEF010000071.1:0-33592 GCF_033794725.1 Streptomyces sp. ID05-39B
TCGTTGTGGTGCCGACCCTGGATCTCCTGGCGCAGACCGTGAAGGCGTGGAGCGGGATATGCCCCGGCAAGCCGGGGCATAGAGCGCGAATTGCGCAAGCGCAATTCGAATTCCGGCGCAAGCGCCGGAATGGAATTCCGTAAACGGAATTCCGAAAGGAATTCAATTCGCGCAAGCGCGAATTGAGGGCACCCGCGCAAGCGCGGATGCCGGGGCTGGCAGCAAGGGGAGGTGCATCACGCGCGGGACTGTGTAGCCCCTGGGGTTCCAGGCCACCACCCCCGGAACGGAAGTGACGGACCGTCGGCCTGACGGGGTGCCGGCCCCACCGTAGTGACGGGCTCCGCTGCGCTCCACCCGAACCCCTCCCCAACTCCCGAAACCGGTCGCTCGCGTTCACTAATACCCCGCCAGCATACCCTATGAACCGTGCGCGCGGGGCGAGATTCAGCCAAGTATCAGCCTACAGGGGGAAGCTGCCGTATGGGTGATGCATCACGGGTGCTGAGTGTGTAGAGTCTGGGATCAGACACCACTACCCGGCCCGCCACTCACCGCGCCGGACTCTCATTCCTATTACGCGCCGCATTCCGCGAAAAGGAGAACACGGGAATGGCCGTGAAACTGCGTGAACACCAGATTGAGGCCGTAGCCGCCATTGTGCGCGGCCTCGATATCCCGCCGGGCGGTATTCCCTGGAATGGCTTGCGCGGGCAGGTGCACGCCGCGTGCGGAACGGGAAAGACCATCATCGCGGCGGCCTCCGCGAAAAGGATTGTGCCCAAGGGCCGCATTCTCGTTGTGGTGCCGACCCTGGATCTCCTGGCGCAGACCGTGAAGGCGTGGAGCGGGGCCGGGCACAAGGGGCCGGCGGTCATGGTGTGCTCGCCGCTGGACGATCCGGAGCTGTGGCACCTGGGCGTCCGGAGCACCACCAACCCCGTGCAGCTGGCGCTGTGGCACAGCGCCGGACCGGTCACCATCTACGCCACCTACGCGTCGCTGGGCGTGCTCACGGAGGCGTTCGAGGGCGCCTACGGCCAGAAGCTCGCCCCGGTGGACCTGGCGGTGGTCGATGAGGCGCACCGGACGTCCGGCTCGATGGGTAAGGCGTGGGCGGACATCCACGACCAGACGAAGATCCCGGCGCACCGCCGGCTGTACCTGACGGCGACGCCGCGGATCTGGGAGGAGCGGCTGAACCGCGAGGTCGCCGAAGGGGTACGCGACCCGCTGCCGCGCGAGATGGCGGCCTCCATGGACGACGAGAAGGTCTTCGGGCCGGTCCTCTACAAGCTCTCGCTCGCGTCGGCCGTGTCGCGCAAGCTGCTGGCGCGGTACCAGATCATCGTCCTAGAGCTCCAGGACCCGGTCGTGACGCCCGAGCGGCTGATGGGCGAGGAGCGGCACACCGAGGAGGTCCGCGGGCAGCGCCTGGGCGCCCTCCAGGCCGCGCTGCTGCACACGATGGAGCAGCACAACCTCCAGACCTGCATCACCTTCCACCACCGGACCATAGAGGCCGCGGCGTACGCGGAGGGCCTGGAGCGCGTGGCCAAGCGGCTGCACGCCGACCAGCCCGAGAAGTACCCGGCGGAGATCTGGGCGGACTGGCTGTGCGGCGAGCACGTCCCGGAGCGCCGGCGGGACGTGCTGGGCAAGTTCGGTTCCACCGCCCGGCGGGCCGTGCTCTCCAACTGCCGCGTCCTCGGGGAGGGCGTGGACATCCGGGCCGTGGACTCCGTGGCCCTGCTGGACCCCAAGGGTGCGCCGCACGACATCGTGCAGGCGATCGGCCGCGCGCTGCGTCAGAAGCCCGGAGAGGGAAAGCTCGCCTCTTTGATCGTGCCGGTATTCCTCCAGCCCGACGAGACGCCGGAGGATATGTTCACTTCGGGTTCGTACCGGCCTTTGGTGAAAGTTCTTGAGGGTCTGCGGGCTCATGATGAAGAGGCCGTGGAATTGCTGGCGATTCCGCAGGAGCCTCAGAAGGACGTTGCGCAGCCCTCCGAGTACATCGGTGCCGCGCCCGGTGATAACGAGGAAGAAACCCGGCTGCTGCTCCGTTTTGCGGCTCCGCGTGATCCGGCGATGGTCGCGAACTGGGTCAGCTTCAATGTGATCGACACGGAGCGGCAGGACTGGGCGCGCGGCTGGGCGAAGCTCAAGGAGTTCACCGAGCGTGAGGGCCACGCCCTGGTGCCGTACGAGCACAAGGAGGGCGCGTTCCCGCTGGGGACCTGGGTCGCGGAGCAGCGCCGTGCGTACGGGGCCGGGCAGATGAACGGCCGGCGCGCGGCGCGGCTGGAGAAGCTGGGCATGGCCTGGTCGGCGGCCGATGCGCGGTTCCAGGAGAACCTGGCGGCGGCCCGGGTGTACTACCAGGAGCACTGGACGCTGTGCGCTCCCCGGTCGGCGGCGGCGCTGGACAAGCCGGTGGGGCAGTGGCTGTCCAACCTGCGCCGTCCCGGTGCGCTGGCCGAACACCCGGAGTGGGAGGCGGCGTTGGCGGCCGTGGACGAGGACTGGAACCCGTTGTGGCCCACCGAGTGGCAGAGGCACTACGCCGCGCTGCGCGAGCTGGTGCGTGACGAGGAAGGCCCGGCGGAGGTCTTGCCCGGCTTCACCGTGCACGGGATGGACGTGGGGAAGTGGCTGGCCCGGCAGCGGAAGCCCGAGGTGTGGGAGGCCCTGGCCGACGGGCAGCGCGAGCGCCTGGAGGCCGTCGGCGTCACCCCTCTGGCATCGGCTCCGGCTCCGGTGCCGGACGTGTCCGCGGGGCCGTCCACGGCGCCCGTGAGCGCCTTCGAGAGGGGCGTTGCGGCCCTGGCGCAGTACAAGGCCCGCACGGGCTCTGTGACGGTCCCTAGGGGCCACGTAGAGGCGTTGCCGGACGGGTCGGAGGTGAAGCTCGGGGTGTTCCTGTCCAACAGCAAGAGCCGCCGGGCCAAGTTGACCGTCGACAAGCTCGCCGCGCTGGCCGGCCTCGGGCTGGAGTGGGCGGCCACGGAAGGAGCGGCGTGATGACCGCAGCCGGGGAAGAGCGGCGCGTGCAGGAAGCCGTGCGAGGCCACGTCCGCAACAGTGCCTTCGCGGAGGCGGAGAGGGCCATCTCGTTCGTGCTGTCCGACCCGCAGGTGCAGGAGGCGAGGGCACAGGTGGAGGCGGCGGAGACGCAGCTCGGCATGGAGCTGTGCGCCCGCCTCCAGCCCTTCCAGGACCGCTACGACCAGGCCGTGCGCGACGGCGACGCGGACCGGCTCGCCGGGCTCTGTGCGGGCAAGCACGGCCGCTGGGGACGGATCTGCGTCTTGCCCGACGGTCACGAGACCTCGATGGAGGAACCGCACTGGGGCCACAACAGCGAGGGCCAGCCGGTCGCGTGGGTGGGCAGCGCACCCGACGACTGGTGAGAGCAGGTCACGCCGCCCTCGGACTAAGTCGGGGGCGGCGTAAGGCTGGTGAGCAGGACCTCGGGCGCGCTGGGCGGCCCGGGGTCTTTCGCTGTCCGGGGTCAGCGGCCCAAGACCCCAGGGCCTACACGCACTTCAGTGCGATGCCGGGGGCGCTGAGGTGCAGGCATCGCACTGGTGTGCGTGTAGGAGCTGGGATCCTGGGCCGCTCCCCCAGGGCCCGTGGTGCATCACGGCTCGCTGTTTTCCAGCCTGGGGGTGACAGGAGCGTGTTCCTCAACGATCGCTTCCAGGACGGCGTCGATGTCCCCGAGTCGCTTGCGGACCTCCGCGAGAATCGCCGCTTCTACGTCCTGGGGCTGCCCGGCGAGGATGTGGATCTCATCGCCCGCCAGCCATGCCCCCTCTGGGAGCCGGGCATCGACGGCGCTCAAGAAGGCGCGCACCATGTCCTCGAACGCGCCGCTCTCATCTACCCAGGCCCGCCAGGCGGCGTCGCCTCCGTTGATGAAGTTTCGGATCATCTCATCGGGAGCCTCGCCCAGGCATCTGGACACGGTGCTGAGGGTCATGGTGGTTGGCATGCGATCTTTCCTCGGTCGTCGACCGGCAGCCGCTGAGGCGGTAGCCGGAGTGCAGCGGCCTCTGGCCAGGCCAGGGTTGGGCCCGCGCGGGCGGGCTGTGCTGCGAGGGGGACTCCCGCTCAGGCGGGTGAACCCGGAACGAACCGGGGTTGGCAACCCTACCGGCGGCCTCCCCGGCGGGTGAGCCGGGGAGGGGGCCAGGCCGGGTCAGATCTCTCCGGCCGCCGTGGCGGTGAGCCAGTCGGCGGCTTCGGCGTCGGTCAGGAGGATCGCCTGGGTCTGGTGGGCGGTGCGGTCCTGGACGACGTGGACGCGGCCCGGGTGTGGGCTGGGCTTCGGGGCGGGGCCGGCTATCGGGGCGAGCCGCTGCCAGGTGCCCGCGCTGACCCGGGAGAGGATCACGGTGGCGAACTGCTCGCGGGCGGAGGGGGTAAGGCCGCCGCCGGAGGCCCGGCCGTTGTAGAGGACGTGGATGCGGGCCTGGCGTCCCTCGTGCAGGACTTCCTCGAGCGCGGTGATGGCCGGGGACTTCTTCGGCTCTCCCTCCTGCCGGAAGGTCTCCCAGTAGCGGGCGAGGTGCCGCAGGGTGTCGTCGGCCCGGTCGAAGACGACCATCAGACGCGGCACGTCATCGAGGTCACCGTCGAGGTCGATGAGGTCGATGCGGCGCTTCAGCTCGATGTCGAGGCCGACCAAGGCGTCGTGGATGCCCGCGACGTTGCCGCGGTGCGTCACGGTCGGCAGCTCCGTCGCCCACAGGTGGGAGATCCGCGGGGTGTCGAGGACCAGGGCGTGGGCGCCCTGGTGGAGGAACTGGGCGGTGAGGGTGCGCAGGATGGTGGTGCTGCCGCCGCCGGTGCCGGTGCAGACCAGGATGTGCGGCGCGTTGTCGACGTCGACGGCGATCGCCGTTCCGTCGGTGCCGATGCCGATGAGTGCCGTCGAGGCGGGCAATGCCTCCAACTGCTCGCGCAGGCCCGGGTCGGTGAAGTGCAGCACCTGCGGGAGCGTGGTCGTGGTCGTCATGGTGCGGTGTTCCGTTTCTGTGCTGTGCCTGGGGAACCGGGTGTTTTCCAGGCGAGGGGGATCGTGTCGGCCGGACCGGACAGGGCGCGGATCCGGGGTCAGCCGTCTTCGGCCTGCGTGGCGACGGCCCACGCGGCGGCTTCGGCGTCGGTCAGGAGCAGCGCCTGCGTGGGGTGGGTGGTGAGGCCCTGCACGGTGTGGAAGCGGCCCGGGTGGGTGCTGCTCTTCGGGACGGTGGCGACCTGCGGGGCCGCCTGGCTCCAGGTGCGGGTGGTGACCCGCCCCAGGAGAACGGTGGAGAACTGCTCGCGTCCCAGCGCGGCGCTGTAGCTCTGGGCGCCGGCGAGGATGTGGATGCGGGCCTCGCGACCCGCGAAGAGGAGCTCCTCGTACGCGTCGACGGCCGGGGATGTCTTCGGGTCACCTTCCTGGCGGACCTTGTCCCAGTGGCCGGCCAGCTGCCGCAGGGTGTGGTTGGCGACCTCGAAGACCACCGTCAGCCGGGGCAGGTCGTCGGTGTCACCGTGCTCGCCGAGGTGGCTGATGCGGCGCTTCAGTTCGGCGCGGAGGCCGACCAGGGCGTCGTGGATGTCGGCGATGTCGCGGCGGTACGTCACCGTCGGCAGGGCCCGCGCCCACTGCTGGGAGATGCGCTTGGTGTCGAGGACCAGGGCGCGCCCGCCGTGGTGCAGGAGCTGGGCGGTCAGGGTGCGCAGGGTGGTGGAGGTGCCGCCGCCGGCGGCGGAGCAGACCAGGACGTGCGGCGAGTCGGTGTCCAGGTCGACGCAGACCGGCTGCCTGTCGGTGCCGAGGCCGATGAGGACCTTGGCGGCGGGCAGCGCCTCCAGCTGCTCGCGGACGCCGGAGTCGGTGAGGCGCAGCAGCTCCGGGAGGGGGCTCTTCTTGGGCTTCCACATGGTGGGGTGTTCCTTTTCTGTGCGGTGCCTGGGGAACCGGGTGTTCTCCAGGGCGGGGGTCGTGTCGGCTGGAGCGGACAGGGTCCGGTCAGTCGAGGTCTGTGGTGCCGGTGGCGGCGCGGGGCCGGTTGCGGGCCCACTTCTTGAGGTCGCCGACGCGGTAGAGGAGTTCGGCGCCGCGTTTGTCGACCGGGCCGGGGAACGTGCGGTCGTTGGCGCGGGCGTAGCGCAGCGCAGCGATGGTGATGTCCGGCAGGTGGTGCTGGTGGGCCTCGCGCAGACCCACCGCCTGGTCGTCGTCGACCGGGGCCGGGTTCGCTGACGACGCCGCGCTCGTGCCGGGCGGGTCGGCGGCGTCGTCCTGCTGGGCGGGGAGAGCGGTGTGTGCGGGCGTCTCCGGTTCGGTGCGCGGGGTCGGCGTCTGGTCGTCCGGGGCGGTGGCCTGCGTGCCGTCAGCGGCCTTCGGGAGCTCTGCGGGGGTGGGTTGGGCGGGGACGGCGGGGCGCATCCCGGCTGGTGTTGCCGACCTGCCGGTGGTGGCCCACTCGCGGGCTTCGGCGTCGGTGAAGAACAGCACTTGCGTCTCGCGGGCGGTGCCGCCGATGACGACCTGGGCGCGGCCCTGGTGCTTGGTGGACTTCGGCGCTGGGTGGATCTCGGGGGCGAGCATGCGCCAGGCGTTCATGCTGTAGCGGGCGAGGATGCGGGTGGCGAACTGCTCGCGGACCTCCGGGCCTCCGAGGGCGCGGGCGGTGGCGGACTGGGCGACCAGGAGCACGTGCATGCGGACCTGGCGGCCCATGTAGAGGATCTCGTTGAGCGCGTCGATCGCCGGGGAGACCTTCGGGTCGCCGGACTCACGGGTCCTCTCCCAAAAGCGGGCCAGCTGCTTCATCGTGGCGTTGACCTCTTCGAGGAGGATCAGCAGCCGCGGGCCGATGGCGTCCGGGTCGGCGTCGATGCCGAGTTCGTCGGCGACGCGCACCCGGCGCCGGCCTTCCCAGCCGAGCTCGATCAGGGCGTCGTGGATGTCGGCGATGTCGGCGCAGTAGGTGACGGCCGGGATGCCACGCGCCCAGGGATGGGAGATCCGCTTGTAGTCCAGGACGTACGCCTGCGCGCCGTGGTGGAGCATCTGGCAGGTGATGCACCGCAAGGTCACCGACTTGCCGCCGCCCGTACTCGCGTTGACCAGGATGTGCGGCGATTCGGCGTCCAGGTCGACGGAGACGACCCTGCTGCCGGTGCCGATCCCGATGACGGGTGCGGACTCCGGGGCCTTGGCCACCAGGTCCCGCACCTTGGGGTCCTTGAAGGCGGCCTTCTTCGGCGGGCGGCGGGTCTTCTTCACCAGCAGGTACGGCTTGCGCCCGGCCGGGTGCCAGGAGAACGTCACGCCCTCGAGGGCGAGTTTCTGGGTGATGAGGTCGGCGACCAGGTCCCGGGAGAACCTGAGGTGCACCGGCAGGTCGACGCGTATCTGCGCGTCGTCGTCGCTGAAGTTCTTCGGGACGTGGAGGTAGCGGCGCGGGTCGGTCTGCTCCGCGATGGCGAGGGGCTGCGCGAGGGCCTGGTGCAGCGGCACCACCCACTCGCGCATCAGCTCACGGCGCTCCCGGGTCAGCAGCCCGTACGCGAGTCCGCCTGCGGCCGCGGCGGAGGCCGCGCCGATCCCGCCTGTCTGGAGCGTCTGGAGGGTGGCGTCCCGGTGCTCGATCAGGTCCCGGGCCGTCTCCTGGTTCTCCCAGGTCCACCAGCCGCCCCCGGCGGCCGCGCTGAGGAAGCTCATGCGGAAGGTGAGGCGCTGCCACCCGGCCCGGTACGACGAACGCGACACGTGGCCTTCGACCTTCGGCAGCACGCGGGTGCCCGGCCGCCAGAACGTCGCGTCGGTCTTCTTCTCACCGTCCATGGGGCGGCCGGCCAGGAACCGGCCGATGCCGAACATGAGGGATTCGGCGGTCTCCTCAACCTGCTTGTCGAACTTCGTCTGTGCCATCGGCCGTGCCCTTTCGCTCTGCGTCCCGGCACCTCACACCCGAGAGCGGACACGAACCGTAAAGCGGTTTGCCTGTGGATAGAGATCGCCGAAATGTGGGCTCTGAGCTGCGATCTGTGGACAACTTCTTGGCCCAAAAATCCCTACGCCGTCCATCTGTGCGGCGCGGTCGGTACAACGGGAGGTTCAGGGCTGATCTACGGGAAGAGGGGCCTATGACGGACCACGAACAGCAGCGCAGGCGCGAGCAGTTCCTCCAGAGCAGCAAGGACGCGCAGGAGCTGTGGGCGCGGGAGATCGCCGGTCCGGACGGACCGCTGCCGGGAGCAGTGCTCGATGTGCTGGAGCACGGCGACGGCTGGCTCGGCCACGTGCAGCTGGTGACCGGACGACCGGCCAGCGACATCGACAAGGCCGCGGCCGCCATCGAGAAGGCGTGGGACCTGGTGCCCGGGTCGGTGGTGGTCGACTCAGGCGGCAGCGGCGCGGAGCTCTGGGTGTACTTCCGTCCCTCCGCTGCCCGGCACCACCGGCTCCGGCCGATGGGCGTCAGCCATCGCGGCAAGCTGGACGCCGACGGCCTGTTCGACGGCGAGGCGAGTCATCTGCAGGACTGGGCGAACCGGTACGCGCACTCGTGGAAGGCGATGCGCGATGGCGGACCGGTCGACATGGAACGCTTCCTGCGCCGTCTGGCCCGCCTGGAGGCCGGGCTGACCGACTGCGCCTACTACGCCAAGCCCGGGGTGCTCGCCGGGATCGTGGAGAAGGCCGGCCTGCCCTACGAGAGCTTGTCCGAGGACGTCGCCTACGCGATCGGCATGGAGCCGCGGCGCTCATCGGGAGGGCGGGGCTGATGGCTATCGCGGAGGTGTGGGTGGAGCTGCACAGCGAAGCCCTGGGCGTGCGGGTGGTGCGGGCCGACACCATCGAGCAGGTGTGGTGGGACGTGAAACAGCCCGCGTTCCTGACCATTGCCCTCTCCGGCGGGCAGGGGGTCCGCCAGGACGCGCGGGCCGGATTCCCGACCGACGACATCGAGGAGGACGAAGCCGCGGACCTCTGCACGACGTTGGTGGAGCGCATCGCCGAAGCCGCCGACAACGGCGGTCCCCGCATGGTGTGGATGGCCCGTGACGAGGACACCAAGGGTGTCACC
The DNA here is from genome assembly GCF_033794725.1 of Streptomyces sp. ID05-39B. NCBI lineage: Bacteria > Bacillati > Actinomycetota > Actinomycetes > Kitasatosporales > Streptomycetaceae > Streptomyces > Streptomyces sp. ID05-39B. The sequence continues at coordinate 9,099 of NZ_JARGEF010000071.1, forward strand.
TGGAAACGAGGGCCCCTGATCGAACAACGCACCCGCTGACGAGCAGGCACGTGCTCCGGGCCCGTTCCTCCGGTGGGAGGGCCGGGCCCGGCTGTTTACCGTGGGGCCGTGACCCCGCCCTCTGATGACGCGACCAAGCCGGTACCGGTCCGGGTCGTACTGCCCGCCGATCCTCTGCTCGGGACCGAGCAGCAGGAAGTCGTCGCGCGGCTGTGGAAGCGGCGGCAGACGGAAACCGGCTGGGTCTACCTGGTGGGCATGCCGTCGTACAGAGATCGCGAGGACGGCGGTGTGGAGGCGGCGGAGTACCGGGTGTGGGTGCGCGCCCCCGACCACGTACGCCCCGTCGACGGCGTCGACTACGACCAGGTCGTCACCGAGAAGCTGGAGCGGTCACCGCAGGCGGTGGTCCGCGACGTCCTCGGGGAGCGCCGGCCTTCGGGATGGGTGCTGGCGAAGCTGCGCGACGGCCGCGGCCCGGCCCGCTCCGTCCTGCACGCACCGGACTGCGAGGAAGCACCGGCGGGTGCGCCGCTGCTCGATGTGGACCGCGCCCTGGACGCGGCAGAGCACCCGGGCACCCAGCTGTGCACGCTGTGCGGCGCCGCCCAGGAGCTGACACCTCTGCTGCGCGGCTTCGACCACATCACCGACTCCGCCCCCGACGACTCCTGACCCCTGGCCGCCGCACCGTCGGCGGCCCTGGCGCGGCGGCCCCGCGCGGACGCGCGGGTGGGACCGGTTCAGCGGCGGCGGAGTTCCTCGGACCAGTCCCGGAGCGGGTCGGCGAGGGCGACGTTGTCCCCGCGGCTCACGGTCTGCAGGAGCATGGCGCACACGGTTGCTTCGGCGGCGAGGGCGGCCGGGCTGCCGAGCACGGGGAAGGCGTCGCGGACGCGGGCGGCGGTGTCCGGCTGGAGCAGCGTGTAGGCGTAGAGCGTGGCGCCGTCGAAGCCTTCCGGGGCCTGGCCCCAGCCCTCCCAGTCCAAGATCCGCAGTGGTGCAATGAGGTTCGCCCAGTGCAGGTCGGCATGGGCGGTTGTCCAGCAGGGCGCGGCCGGGGCCGGGATGCCGACGAACTCGGGGATGGCGCGGTCCATGTACTGCTGCCGTACGGCGACGCGCTCGGTGGCGACCACCGACACCTTCTCCAGCGTCCTGGCGAGCTCCTGCCACCAGGAGTCAGGCAGTTGGGGGTTGTGCTGGAGGATCGGGTCGTCAGACAGGACGGGCTGATCGACGCGGGCCGACAGCTCCGCCCGGTAGGCGGTGGTGTCGTCGAAGGCGTCGTGCACGCCCAGGAGCGCGGGCCGGTGCCCGTCGAGGTCGCCGAAGGCGTGCTGGGCGTCCAGGGCGCCGTCCCACAACTTCCCCGACGCCTTGTCCTCCGGCGCGGACACCAGCCGCAGCCAGACGAGCGCGCCGGAAGCGGTGCGGGCCGGGGCACCCAGGGTGCGCCCGGCCCAACCCCAGAACTCCCCGCCCGGCTCGACTCGCACGTCCAGGGCCTTGGCGGCGCGGGCGTGCTGGGCGCGCATGCGCTGTTCGGTGTCCGGGTCAGGGGGAGGCGAGTACACCAGTGATCTCCCGCAACTGGGCGGCGGTCAGGGAGGGTTGAGCGACGGCGTCGGCCGCGTCCCTCCAGTGTGGCGTACTGGAGGCCGCGATGAGGACGTCCGTCACTCCTGGGCATGACGCGACCGCCAGAACACACGCCTGTGCGGGGGTCAGGCCCGGCCGGATGAGGTCGGCGAGCTCCTGGTCGACCATGCCGGGGAGCTCACCGCCGTGCAGCGGCGCCGACGCCATCACTCGCAGGTCCGCCCCGGCGGCGGCCAGCAGCGGGCCACGGCCGTCCAGGGCCTGCGTGATCGGCGTCATCATCACCAGACTGACCGGGAGCTGGACCGCGACCAGGTGGTGCTGTCCGCCCGCGGCTTCGGCGGCCAGGGCGAGCAGCTCCCCCACCGTGAACGCCTTCTCTTCCAGGCCCGCCCACGTGGCGATGCCGTACCCGGCCACGCGCCCGGCCGCCACTTCTTCCTCCAGAACCGCGAACGCGTCCCGGATCGCGCGGTGCAGAGCGGGGCGGTCGCCGGGGTGGGCGCGCTCGGGGTTGTGGAGCAGGACCAGGTCCAGCCGGTCGCGCCCGAGCTGCTCGCGGTTGCGGCGTAACTGCCAGCGCACGTACGCCGGGGCGAGGCTGTGCCCGGTCAGTGCCTGGTCCTCGGTGAGGACACCAGCGTTCACGGCGTCGGCACCGGTGGCTGCGGTGAAGTAGCCGGCCTTCGTCGCGATCCGCAGGGACGGGTGGTCGGCCAGGGCCGGAGCCAGCAACTCCTGGGCTCGGCCGGTGGCGTAGTTGGGGGCGGTGTCGATCCACTGCGTGCCGGAGGCGGCCGCACGGGCAGCCGCCTCCGGGATCGCCCGGCACCGGTAAGTGCCCAGAGCGAGCTCCGCTGTCACAGAAGGCTCCCCACCGTCGCGGCCTGCCCGGCAACGAGCTCCTGGACCAGCCCGACGACGTCCTCCAGGGCGAGGCCGGCCGCGTCGGCGAGCGCGGCCAGGTCCACGGTGCGGCCGTCGACCAGCGGGCGCAGCACCGCCTCCGCCTCGGGCCCGAACTCGAACGTGCTCCCGGCGGCGGACAGCGTCACCACGTCCTCGCCGACCTCCAGCACCGCGCGGGCGGTCGTCAGCCGCACCCGCAGACCGCCGTCGACGGGGACGCCGTCGATGTACGGCAGGCTCGGCACCATCCGGCCGACAGCCTGCCCGTCCATCGCGGCCCGGTAGCGGGCGAGCAGCCCGGGGTCGTCCAGCAGTTCGGCGAGCCGCTTACGCATCCCGTCCACGGTGTCGGCCTGGACGTCCGGCGCGGCAAGCAGCGGCAGATCGCGCCGCCAGTCCTCGTGCGTGAGCAGCTGCTCGGACACCCACGCCATCAGGTCCGTCGCCGTGTGGGTCTGCAGTCCGCAGGTGACGTGCAGGGAGCGGGTGCCCTGGTCGGCGGAGACCGCGTGCCACACGCCGCGCGGCACATACAGCACGTCGCCCGGCCACAGGACCAGGTCGGCGACCGGCTCGGTGGGCGCCTCGCCGGGATCCTCGATGTCGCGGTAGAGGGGGAACGGTCGGGTGGTGCCGTAGATCCGCCACCGCTTGGCGCCGTCCAGCTGGACGATGACGGTGTCGTGGTCGTCCCAGTGAACGCCGAAGCCCTCGGTGCTGGTCCACGAGGCGTAGAGGTTCGCCTGCACGCGGGTACGGAGGTCGCGCTCGATCGCTTCGCAGAGGCGGGCGAGGGGCGGGTGGAGTTCGTCGACGCTGTCCAGGGCGAGGGATGCGCCCTCCTGGAGGCGGGCGTGCAGTTCGGCCGGGTGCAGGCGGTGCCACACGGTGTGCCGGCGCGTGGCCACCGGCGTGGTGTAGCCGCCGACCAGCAGCGTCTCGCCATCGCGGGACAGCCGCATACGCGGCGGCTCCAAGCGGTGGCCGGCCAGGATCTGGTTGAGGTCGTCCCAGGTCATCAGTCCGGCGACATCGATCACGCCGGGTACGTGGCGGTATTCGCGGTGCAGTGCCTGGGCGAGGAAGTCCTCGCCCAGGCACGCCGCGATGGACAGATCCGTCATCGCGTCAGGGCTCCCGATCCGTCAGTCGTTGCCGTCGCTCTTGCCGGTGCCGCCGCCGTCCGAGGGGATGGCGTTGCGGCCCCGGGCGGCGACGATCTGCCGGCGGGAGCGGACCAGGCCGCCGGTCGACGGCCCGGATGTGGCGGGCGGGGGCGTGGCGGGACTCTGCATGGAATCCTCCTGCGTGGTTGGTAGCCGGGCTCTGGACAGCCGCGGCCGCGAACACCCTCAGTACAGCCACGGCGGACCCTGGCGATAACCCCGTGACGGGGCCCCCACGGTGGGTATGGTCGTTGGGCTGACGCACTGTCATTCCACGAGATTTCAGGGGGACTTGTGGACGACGACTTACCGCCGTCACCCGCCCAAGTGCCGCGCCATCTGCTGGCCGACCCCGCGTTCGTCCGGGCCCTGTACGAGCGGGACTTCACCGTGGTCTTCGCGACCGCCCACGACGTGGGGATCTCCTTCAACCGGATCGCCGAAGCGTGTGCGCTCAAAGCCGAGCGTGTCAGCCAGATCGCCCGGGGCACCGCATCTGTCACCGCGCTGGCCACTGTCGAGCGAATCGCCGACGGTCTGCGCATTCCCGGTGCCCTCCTGGGGCTTGCTGCGCAACCCTGGGAGGACACCGCCGTTCTCAGCACGGAGTCCCACCATGGAGATGATCCGATGAAGCGCCGCAACCTGCTGCGTGGCGCGCTCGCCGCCGGCCTCACCGCTCCGGCGCTCGCCGCGCTCACTGCCGCCCGGACCGACGTCGACCAGACCCTCTCCCCCGACGTTCCCCAGGACCTGGCCGACCTGGAGGCCGCTGCCGAGAGCTACGGGTACGGCTACCACGGCCAGCAACCCACCCGTGTCCTGGCCGACATGGTCACCGACTTCACGACCCTGCGCCCGCTGCTCACCGTCCCGCAGCCCGCACCGGTCCGGGCGCGGCTGTGCCGCACGGCCGGACAGATGGCCGGGATGACCGCGATCGTCTTACACGACCTGGGCAGCCGCCGGGAATCCCGCGCCTGGTTCGCTACGGCCGCCCGCGCTGCCGCCGAATCCGGCGACGGCCAGCTGTACGCCTGGGTCCGGGCGCGCGAGGCGATGGTGCCGCTCAACTACGGCGCTCCGAAGGCAGCAGCCGGACTCGCCGACCAGGCCCGGCACGCCGCCGGCACCCTGCCGACCGCCGCCGCAGTGTTGGCGGCCGCCGTCGCCGCCCGCGCCTACGCCCTCAACCATCAGCCCGAGCAGGCCCGCGCCGCGCTCGCCGCCGCCGATGCCCTCATGGCCCGGCTCCCCGAAGGCGAGCGGTCGGATACGTGGCTGACGTACGGCGAGCAGAAGCACCACGTCCACCTCAGTCACGCCTTCACCACGCTCGGGGACACCGGCCGCGCCCGGGAGAGCCAGGCGCGGGCACTGGAGCTGTCTGCGCCGACCAGCACGATGACGCGCACCCTGCTGAACATCGACGGCGCCGCCTGCTCCCACCATGACGGCGAGAGCGAGGAAGCGTGCCGCCGTACGGTCGCCGCCCTGACCGGGCTGCCGGACGGCTACCGCACCGGCCTGGTCCGCCGCCGCGCCTTGGACCTGTACGAAGCGATCCCCGCCCAGCACCACCGTGAACGTGCGGTACGGGAGTTGCGCGACGTCCTCGCCGCCTGAAAGAGGTACGGGGATCAGGGGGATCCCATGACCACCAGCGCCCCGTCACTCTCCCGCCGGGTCTCACGGACTTGCAGGTCCGGAGACGAGTAGAGCAGCGTGCCGCCGTCGTAGAGGCGGTACTGATACCGCCCGGCTCGCTCCAGGTCGCGCCGCTGCTGCGGGTCGCCGTCGGGCAGAACGAGCTCAACGAACCCGCGACCGTCAACCAGGACACCCCGCGACGTGATCTTCCCGGTGATGGTCGCCACGAAGGTGCTGGCCATGAGCTCAACCGTGTCGCCGTGCATCGGGTTGGGGCCGGGGAAATCGGTCATGCCGTCGCTCCTGTGATCTCGATGTCCTCGGAGCCGGGCGCCCGCCCGAGGGCGATTGCTTCCTGTACCCCGGCGATCGTGAGGCGGTGGTCGTGGGTGGTGTGGCGGTCCGGGCAGATGACGCGGACGCTCCCGGCTTCGGCGTCGGCCTGGAGCGTCAGGCCGGTGCGGGCCTGGCACCGGGTACAGACGACGGGCAGACGGCTGAGACCTCCGTCGTAGACGACCCAGATCGCCCCGGCCGCCTTCAGGAACTGCTGGCGGCTGCGGGCCTCTTCGACGTCCACCCTGGCTCCGGCCGCCGGGGCGGCGGCCATCGCGGGCGCGCGGTCCCTGATGGTCGGGTGGGGCTGCCCCGTCTCCCCGGAGGACCGGGCGTGGTGGGTGATCACTGCGAGGGCCGTCTCCCGCGCGAGGTCGAACGTGCGGCTGCCGTACGCGGCAAGCAGCTGTTCGCGCTCGGCAGCGCCCAGGACTTCGTACGGGCACGTCTGGAGGGCGGCCAGGGCGTGGTGCTGCAGGACGCCCCGGACGCTGGCGGACCGGCTCTCATCGGGGCCGGTGAGCGGCAGTCCGGCGACCCCGGGCCCTTCCATGGAGATGCTGGAGGCCAGGCCGTACGCGGCGGCGCCGATCAGCGTCACCACCCGGGGGCGGTCGGTTTCCGGGACGTCCTCGCCCTGCCGCATGTGCCACAGCACCAGCTCGTCAGCGGCGGACAGGCAGTATTCCCAAGTGGTTTGGGGAGGGCGCAGGGCGTCGGTCATGGCGTGACCGTATCGGAGCGCTGCTGCTCGATGTGGGCCGCGCCCTGGACGCGGCAGAGCACCCGGGCACCCGGCTGTGTGGCAGACCGGAGCGCGGTTCGAACGGCAGTACCTTTGGCTCGTGGCAGCTTCGTACGACTTCCCCCAGGACCTGACCGACGCTCAGGACGAACTCCGTCAGGTCCGCGCTGATCTGCAGACGGTCTACCGGCGGGTGCCGTGGTCGGCCGAACCGCTGGACGCGTGGGAGACGCACGAGAACGCCTGGCGGCAGTCGTCCCGCCCCGCCTCCCCCGGCTGGGACCCCCAGGACGCGGCGGAGATCGCCCGGCTACGGGCGCGGGAGCTCGAACTCGCCGGGACGATCGTCACGCACGCGTTCTGGAGCGAGTTCACCGCGGCCGACGTCCTCGCGGCACGTACCGCGCTCAAGCACCACCACGAGCAGCAGATGGCCGACGCCTCCAGCTAGCCGCCGACCGCTTCCCTGACTGCCGCACCGTCGGCGGCCCCGGCGCGGCGGCCCGCCCGGCGCGCAACACCGGCGAGCGCGCCCCGATCCCCGGCAGCGTCCACGCCGCCCATCCCGCCCTCCCACTCCTCAACTCCAGCCAGGGCATGGGCGAAAGGGGGTCGCAACGGGGATGTCAGCGGCCCGACCACGCCGTACGCCCGTGGTGACCTGGGCGGACTCCAGGGCACTGTGACGGCCTGCGCAACACCTACCGCAACACTCAGCGCAACACTCAGCGCAACACTTCGCGCAACATCTACCGCAACACCTACCGCAACCCGGGGCCTTGTGGGGTGCAGCGGCTGCCGGGCGCCCTGCGATCGGTGCCCACGACCTGGTGCTGGTCGCGGGTCGCGCGCACGACCAAGCCCAGGACGTCGTCCAGGGCGAGCCGCAGTTCGGCTCCGTCCTGCGACGCGGCACGGGTCGGAGAGTCCAGGATCGCCGCGCATCGCGTCGCGACCGGTGCGAGCCGCCCGTGGGAGACCTTCGGGCCGGCCGCGCGCAGCCCGACGCGTACGGCGTGCGCGCTCGCCCCGCCTTCTGCCTGCATCGCGGTCGCCAGGAGGTGGTCGTACTCATCCGGCTGCCAGTCGTGTGCTTCCAGTTCAGTGCGCAGTTCGGTCAGCGCCGCCAGCACCGCCTCGAGGGTCGCCATGTTCCCGGACCCTACTCGGCACCGCGCTGACCAGCCGTGGTCGGGCCTGTGGTCGGGGTGCTCGGGCCCATGGTCGGGGTCGTGGTCGGGGCGATGGTCAGGGCGTGTCGCCGGAGTAGTAGAAGCGGCACATCACACCGGGGCCGGGCGTGCGGGGCTCGCCGGGGTTCGGGTCGTACAGGGCGCGGCCGCCGGGCCACCGCGACAGTTCGGTGGACAGGGCGGCGCCGTCGTCGACTTCCTCCGGCCGCCATCCCGTGATGTCCAGCAGCAGGCCGTCCAGCGGCCCGCCTATGAGGGCGGCGTACGTCTGGTGGGGCAGCGGGCCAGGGTTGGGCGCGTCGTGGTCGTGGCCGTACACCCGGCCGCGCAGCAGCTGCTCGTCATCGGCGTTCATCCGACCAGCCTTCCAGCCGCCACCGACAGCCGGGGGCGTGGACGGCGTGCCCGGCCTGGGTGAAGGGCCGGGCACCGCACGCCGTGCTCACCGAGCCTTCGGCAAAGCGTCCAAAGAGCAGCGGTCCTCCCCCGCGCCGCGGCCGGCCACTCGCCACACCGGCTCATCGGGCCCCTGCCGGTTCAGCTGCTCCAGCGTCGTGGTCGCCACGATGATCCGGTAGTTCACGCCGTGGACGTGCTGAGCGCGCTGGTGGAATGCCGATTCACGGGTGTCCGGGGCCGCGCGGCGCGGAGCGGGGGCGAAGACGAACAGCACCGGCGGGAAGGGCCGGTCCAGGGACGGCCCGGCGTAGGTCTCCTGCCAGTGGCTGCGCGGGGCCCGGGCGGCGTTCCCGCGCCCACTCGCCGGCGCGTTGCGGTAGGCGTCGTAGCGCTCCAGCTTGGCGAGAAGGCGGGCGTAGGACATCGTGCGGTCGATCTCCACGAACGCGCTGGAGCCGTCGGCCAGGAGCACCACGCCGTCGGGCACCAGGTTCCCGGCCGGAGTGGGGTGGGCGACTTCCACCAGCCAGTCGGCGCAGTCGGCCGCCTCCGCCTGGTGGAAGGCGACGACGGTGTCGACCAGCGCGAGGCCGTGTTCCCGAAGACCCGTCTTGCTGGCGGCGATGCGCTTCCCGGTGGTCCGGCCGCCCCTAGGCGCGAGCTCACCGGAAGCGGCGGCTTCGGCGAGGCCCGCCGGGGTGCAGTACCAGTAGCTCTGCTGGGCGCGGTGGGTCCGGCCGACCAGGGCCGGGGATTCGTCGCGCAGGTTGCGCAGCGCACGACGGACGTGGTCGGTGTCCTGCTGGTGCGGCAGCAGCAGTGCCTTGAGCTGGCGGGGCGTGGCCAGGCGCAGCTGGGCGAGGGTGAGCAGGACCTCGCCGCGGATGTCCGCGCCGGCCTTCGCCGCCGCCGTCTTCCGGGCCCGGGACGCTTCTCCAGGCACATCAGTACTGGGAGAAGAGGAGTTGCAACCGGCCGGGACGGGGCGACAGGGGGTCTGATCAGCGACAACCGCCAGACGGCGGCTCGGAGCTGCGGGGCTGGGCGCGTGGCTTGCCGCAGGGCTCGTTGCGGGGCTCGCTGTCGCAGCACTGTCCGACCCGGTCGGCGGCGTCGGCGGGACGGGCGGGAGGGGTGCGGTGGTCATCGCGTCCTCGGGATTCTCCGGCCGTACGCGGCCGGATCGGTGACAGGTCCGGCCCGCACACGCGAGGCGTACGGGCCGGAGCCACCGTGGGAGAGCCCCCCTTGTCCGCGACCTGACGGCCACCGCTCCCGGGTGTCCGTTATGGCCCTTGGCCACCCCTTGGCGAGACGGTTCGTCCGTGACCGACGTCACGAGCAGCGCCCCGCCCCGGCTCCGAAATCTATCCACAGGCCAGGGGCTGCACCGTAGGGGTTCGGCCGGGTGCAGCAGGCGCCCAGCGTGCGAACAGTGAGGAAGCGTCATGGAGACGACGTCGACGGTGCCCCAGCTTGCCCCGGAGCAGATCGCGCGGGCCGCCGACTATGTGGAGCTGGTCTGGCTGTACCAGGACAGCGAGCAGGACAAGGCCGCGCTCGCGGAGTTCCACGCCGACGGCCAGGAGCTGGCGGTGCTGGTCGGCGAGTTCGGCGCGCTGCTACTGGCCGACTACATCAGCGTCGTGCCCGATGAGCACACCGACTGCGAGTCCGGGTACGTCCTCGGACAGCTGGTGGCCGTGGCCAGCCGGTACCTCAAGCGCTGGTGCCTGGCCGGTGGCGGGGCGCAGGCCGCCTGGATCGCGGCGGGGTTCCTGATCGAGTGCATGCAGGAGGTCGACCAGGTCTCCCAGTTCCTGGCCGACGTCCGCGGCAATGTCGGCAGCGGATACGGGCTGACCACGGTCTGAGATTCCGGCACGGCGGCCGGCGACGTCGTCCTTGATGTCGCCGACCGCACCTGAGTGCGCACCGGTGCGATGTGTAGTGCACAAGGCAACGCACTTCCCCACCAGCGGTGCGGTTCAGTCCCGGCCCGGTGCGCACGGTGCAGGTGATTCCCGCGCGGCGTGCGCATCGCCGTGCGGGAGTGCGCACCGCACCGCGCACCGGTTCACGCAGCGTGAAGGGCCCAAGAGCGGGTGCGGGAGGGAGAGTTCTCCCCTCGGTGCACAGCATCGCGCACACATAAGGGGACGATGCGGACGGTAGCGAACGTGGTCTAGGAAGAACGTCGGAACCTTCGACCACGACAAGGGTTGATTCTCAACTCGACAAGGGGTGCGCATCCGGCGCGGGCCTTTTGGACAAGGGGTGCGCATCCGGCGGCACCGGCCCCGCGCACCGTCACTCAGCGCATGCGCACCAGGGAGTGCCGGGCACTCTCGCGGACATCGCGGTGCGCACCGGTACGTCCGGGCGGAGTGCACGACATCGCCGGTGCGCGGGCCGGTGCGCGCGGCGCGGCTGGCCGTGCGCACCCGATGTGCGCGGCGCGGTGCGCGGCGGGCGCACGAACATCGTCGGTGCGCGCACCGGATGCCGGGATGTCCCGCACTCACCGCTGGCGGCGTCGGCGCAGGCGCGCGGACCGCCACGGGTTCGGTCGGCCACCGGGGTACTGCCGCGAGCGGCGCCGGACCGGCGGAGGCTCCAGAGACGGATACAGCGCCGCGCGCTGCGCTATGCGCAGTCGGGACGCGTCGGCGAGCTGCTGAAGGTGCTTCAGGCGCTCCGGCGAGAGGTACGGCGGGATCGGGTCAACCATGCGGGCCTCCATGCTTCGGCGGGTCGGTCCCCCGCACCCTCGCCCGTCCCCGCCGCCTCCAGAGCGTGCGTCCCGGCCGCGTCCCGGCAGTTGGCCCGACGACTTCGCCGTCCGTTCCGCCGGGCGGGCTCCGGTCTCCCTCAGCGGCCGTGGCCGCCCGCTCCCCTGCCCTGATCCGGCTGCGCCGGGTGGTGCTGCTGCTGGCTGCCCGGGTCGGCGGCCGGGGCCTGGTCCGCCTGCCTCGTCTGGTCCGCCTGCTCTTCGACCGTGCGGCCGCGGGCCTCGGACGCGCGGGTGATCGCGGCGATACGGGCGAGGTTCTGCGGCGAGGTCGCCCACGTCGCGGGGTCCGTCGTGCGGCCCTCCAGGTACTCCTGCGGCATCGCGGCCTCCTGGTGGGCCTGGATGGCAGCGGCCCGCTGCGCCGGAGTTGGAGCGGCGTCCCGGCCCGGGTGGTCGACGGCGTGCGGCGCGGCCGGCGCTTCGTCCCGTACGGCGGGCGGTGCGGTGAGGGCGGCGCGGATCGCGTTCTGCAGGGCGAGGCTGGCGACCCGGGCCCGCTCGTACCGGGTCGACTCACGCGGCGGCTTCCCGTCGGTGCCCGCGATCCACCAGCGGATGGGCCAGGTGAAGTCGGCGGTGTAGGAGAGCTGATCCGGGGCCGGGGTCCGCCGGCCCTTCTGGGGCACGGTGAGCTGACGGCCGTAGCGCTCCAGGGCCCGGTCGGCAATGTGGCTGTCGATGCCGGGCACATAGGCGCGGCCGCGCAGGGTCTCCAGCAGATGCCGCCGCGCTTCGGCCAGGACGTGGCGGCGGGAGAAGATCCCGCGCACGGTGAAGACGACCGCGGCGACGTCGACGATGGCGAGCGCGGTGTCCACCCATGGCCCCACCCGGGCCCGGATCGCCGCACCGGCCGCCTGGCACCGCTGAAGCAGCCCGTCGACCATCCGCGGCCCGAACTTCAGGAGCGCGGACACGCGCCACCACGCGAGCAGCTGGCCCAGGGGGCGCGGGGTCTTCTTGTCCGGGCGGGTCTCCTGCGCCGCCCACCACGCCAGACCGTGGCGGGCTCGCTCGCCGGGCAGATGACCGTGCTTCTTCACGTACTCGTCGGTGATGCCCTCGAGGACGTCCTCGATCCGCCGGCGGCGGGTGGAGGACCAGTCGATGAGCTCCTGGTCGACCCCGGCTATCTCCATCACCGGGCGCAGGCCCGGCGTCACCTCCCTGGGCACGGTCGCCAGCCCGAGCTTCTCGCACACCTCGGTGGTCATCTCCAGGGTGTACAGCGTGTCGGCGGCCACGATGTGCTTGTAGAGCCGGACCGTGTCCAGCGCGTACCAGGAGCCGTCCGGGCGCTGCACCCGGTTCACGATCAGGCAGTGCTCGTGCAGGAGGGGAAATCCGTTCCTGTTGTCGTAGTGCCGGAACGCCGCGACGACCAGGGCCGGGGCCTTCGCACGCTGACGGCCGGACGCCCACCGGGTCTCCGCGACCTCAACCTCCAGCCAGCGCAGCGTCTTGCCGACGGCCCGCTTGTGCGCCCGCTCGATGACCCACCGCGTCCTGGCATCCCCCAGCGCCCACAGCACGACCAGTGACGCCTGCGGCCGGAACACGAAGTCCAGCGCGAGCAGCGGCTTCTGCTTGCGCTGCTCGATCTCTTCGATCGGCTGACCGAGGACCGTGGCCAGCCGCGCCGTCTCCGGGTCGGCGCCGTCATCCAGGAGCTTGCGCTCCATACGGTCGGCGTCCGGGTGCCGGCCTTCCCCGAACAGCAGCTCCATCTGCCGCTCCGTCACCGTCTGCCCGGCGGTGAGCCCGAGCGCGGCCAGGCCGCGCCCCAACCACCTCCCAGGCGGAAGGCCGGCCATCGCCTGCGCGTCCTTCAGCGCCTGGCCGACGGGACGACGCCCGTCCCCGAACGCGACTCCGCGCACGTAGTACCGCCAGGCATTACGCCTTTGAACCTTCGCAACACTGATCATCCCGGCAGCGAACACCGGCTCTGACCTGCGAAAAAGAGCGATCCCGTGGGGCGGGAAGGTTCACCGCAACTTCACGGCCGATCCCGCACAGCGGGCGCCGGCGACAACGTCGCGCCCGCCCTGCGGACACCACGAAGCCATGCAAATCCTGCGCGACACCCCGTCACACACGCCTCACACACCCCGAAAACCGCCAGCAGACGACTCCACCGTCAAGACGCGCCTACCTACGTACAACTCCACCGACCACCAACCAAAGACGTTCCGCCCCGCATCACGTCACCGACCACCTTCACCCCGAGCAAGACACCCACCGCCCCCGGCAACCCCGGGGGCTTCGTGCTGCCTGGAGGACCGACGTGCCGACCTACGAGGCCACGCCCCGCTTCACCACCGACCTGGACCGCCTCACCCCCGAACAGCGCCGCCGCTTCCGCCAGGCCGTCAACGCCTTCGTCGACGACCTGCGCACCGGCCACTTCCGCGCCGGCCTCCGCGTAAAGGGCGTGCGGTGCGCGCCCGGCGTCTTCGAGCTCACCTGGGCTGGGAACGGGCGGGCCACCTGGCAGTACGGGCCCGAGATAGTCCGCGGCGCGCGGCACGTCATCTGGCGCCGCATCGGCACCCACGACATCCTCACCGGACCGTGACGAGGGGGTGGGGAGATGGCAGCGTTCCAATTGGAACGCGATCGTTCGAACCATTCGAACAAGAGCGCTTCAATTGAAGCGCCCAGGACTACCGAGGGCCGGTTTCCCCAGTTCGGGAAACCGGCCCTCGGTTCTTCGCTGCGATGCGGAAGGCTACTCCGGCTTCGGGAGCCTGATCGCCACGGCCCTGTCGATCTGCTGGAGAGTCGACCCGATCTCCTGGATGAGCGGGACGGCGACGTCCGGCTGCCCTTCGACTGCCCGCCGCACCGCCGCCTTGTTCACCTTCTTCGCTGCCTCCTGGAGAGCCGCGAGCGCAGCCTCCAGACGCTCGATGTCCTTCGTCGCGAGGAGGTCGGCCTTGCTATTACTGGTCGCCGGGCTCGACTCCCCATTTGGGGAGTCCTTCCCGAGAGAGCTGATGTCGGGGACGTCGTCGTCCTTGCCAGTGTCGTCGGACGTCTCCTCTGGGGTCTCCAGGAGCTCACGGACGCGGCGGCCGACGTCGGCGGCGTTCGCGTCCTTCGGCAGGAAGCCGAGCCTGTCCACCACCTTTTCGACGATCTGGCCCGTGACGCGGGGTACGCATCGGGCGATGGTGTCGTAGACCGTGATGGCGATCTTGTCGCTGGTTTGGCGGCGCACTTCGACCAGCTTGCGGACCTGCGACTCCAGCGGCTTGTGTCCGAGGTTGGCGAGCGCCTCGCCGACGCGCCATTCGTCGATGAGCCGGTACAGCTGGGACTCGGAGACCTCCCAGTTGATCCAGACCCACTCAGCGAAGTTCGGGTTCTCTTCGCGGTGCAGCTTCGCCGTGCTCATGGTCTCGAACGACTTCCCGGCGATCCAGAAGGCGTTGCGGAGGTTGTCCACCCCGGCCTTGCAGGCTTCGAGGTCCTGCTTCTCCTGGTCGGAGAGTTCATCCTCGCCGTGGGGCTGGTACGGCGCGGGGATCAAGGAGAGGGCGGTGCCGGGCAGCGGCTTGACCACGACGCTCGCCGTGCTGGCTGCTGCGGCCAAGCCTCCGCTGAAGAGACCTCCCGCGCCCTGGCCTTGCTGGGCTTCTTCGTCGACGTCGAACAGGCCCATCAGGCCATCCTCCTGGTGTGGTCGAAGATTTCCTGGTTCAGCTCCCGCATCTCTTTGGCCAGCGGGATGATCGTGTCCGGGACGACATCAGCCGAAGTGGCACGGCCGGCCTTCACGTCGTACGGCGTCGCGGTCGTCGGGAGCAGGTCGGCGTACTCGCCGAACAGCAGCCCCTTCTTGCGGGCGTTGCGGGCGGGGACCTCGCGGTAGCCCACGATCGTGTTCAGGATCGGTGTGCCTTCGCCCAGAGCCTTGCGGATGTCGTCGAAGACAGCGGCGTGCATCAAGGTCGCGGCGCGGTTCGAGCCGTAGAGGAAGGCTCCGGCCATCTGCAGGCGGGGATTCACCTGGCTCTTCACGAGCTTGAAGTTCTTGCTGATGCGCTCCATGCCTCGGACCGAGGAATCGTCGGAGCGGGTCGGCACGATGAGGTATTGCGCGGCGGCCAGCACCAGCTGCTCCAGGGAGTCCTTCTCCGGGGCGCTGTCGAAGATGACGCGGTCGTAGAGAGGCGCGATCGGGGCCAGTGCCTGGGCGAGGGACATGACGACGCCCGCGCCTTCCTGGAGCGTGCGCAGCATCAGGAGTCCGTCGATCTCGCCGACCTTGGGCCCGCCCGGCATCACGTCCAGGTTCGGGCGTACTTCACGGATCGGCCGGAGCGGTGTGCGGTCGTGGATGGCGCTGTAAAGACCCTCACCGTCTATGACGGAAGGACCCTCCGGGTGAATGCCGCGGTTGAACCGCTTGATGCCAAGGTCATCGTCGTCCTGCCCGGTCACGCAGATGAGGAGGGTCCGGTTTCCGGCCGCCGCCGATTCACCGGCGAGGTGCGCGGCCACAGTGCTCTTGCCGACGCCGCCCTTCCCCGTGCCGACGGCGGTACTTCCCTCAGGAGGTTCGATCGGCTGCGCTGCGCTCTGGTTCAGCACGGGGGTGCCCTTCCTCGTTACTCATGCGTGGGCCGCACCGTGCGCGGCACAGGCATCTTGGCATACCCGAAACCCTTGGCAGGACTGGCTAGCGGGCATCACTCCCCAATTGGGGAGTCGGCGTCTGGGCTCATGATCCATCGAGTGGAAGACAGTGCGGAGTTGACGCTTCTCGGACCCGGAAACAAAAAAAGCCCTGTCCCCCGGCGTGTGCCGGGGGACAGGGCTTCAGGGGTAGAGCGCTGCCAGTCAGGGAGCCCAGGTTGCGGGCACGGCCCCGTGGTCGGGGCTGGGTATCGCTGATGCGGTCGACCTGGCGGCGGGGTGTCGCATGACAGTGATCGGGATGGCGCCGGGCTCGGTGCCGGGGGCGTAGATCAGCCGCCAGGTGTTCTCCCATTCGCATCCGCAGGGGTGCTCGGGGTGTGGATGACTGAGGATCACGGCGTGTGTGTGGACGGCGCGCGGAATGCGGGGGATGACCTCCGCCGGGTCGTCGCCTGGGTAGAGGTGGAGGCTCCGCCAGCCGTGGACGTGGTCCATGTAGGCCGCCGCGGCCTCGATGACGGCGGACCACATCTGATGCCCGAGGGCGACGAAGGCGGCCGGGTAGGCGTCGTCGTCCGCCGGCCCTCCGATGCCTGTGATGTGCAGGCCGCTGTAGGCAAGGAAGCCGTACTCCTTGACGTCCTCGCCGGGAGTCCAGATCCCTTCGGCGGGGACCGCCGTGCCGTCGTCGGCCTCGCTGGTCTCGATCTCGTACAAGGCCGTTGTCACGCCGACACCTCCCGAGCGATGGCGGCCGCCAGGAGCACGGCGGCGTCGGTCGCGTACGGGTCGTCGTAGCTCTCGTGGTCGCTGACGTCGAACGGCGCAGCCTTCGCGGTGACCGTGTATCCGGGCATGACGGTGGCCGCCCTGCCCGCCAGTTCGGTGTTGAGGCGGTCGGCGTCATGGCTGGCGAGCCAGGTCTGGAAGTAGGGACCGAGGCGGAGCAGCGTGTAGCCGGTGTTGTCCGCTCGCCGGGCTTCGACATGGACGCCGTAGTTCGCCGGCGCCATGCCGACGTCATCCGGAAGGTCCAGGCCCGCCGCTGCGTGAGTGAGCGACGCGAAGGCCGGGTTCCATACCCCGAGGATCGTGGTCGTCTCGCAGCGCAGCCAGCCCAGCCGCCGGTAGCGCTCGCCGTAGGGCGTGTACGAGCCGCCGGGGTGTTGCAGGGCGACGGCGATGATGTCGGGCCCGTGGTCGTCGCCCGGCCGGGTGCGGGCACGCTCGATCCACGGGCCGACCCGGACGGCGATGTCCTGGCAGTGGCCAGGGGTCCAGGGCTCCGGGTCGCGCAGTGCGGCGAGCAACGCGCGGAACTGGTCGACGGCGGCCTGGTCCTCGGGGGAGATGGCGCCGGGCGCGTGGCCGCAGCGGCGGAAGAGACGCTTCATCGGGTGGACTCCTGCTCGGGGGTGAAGTGAGCCCTCGCCGGTGAGGCCGGGCTGAGGTAGCGGGCTGCGGTGTTCACGAAGTCGTCGTGGGCGACCTTCGCGGCCTCGCGGGCTGCGGTCAGTTCCTCGCTGGTGGCGTACGCGTTCCGCATCGCGTACGTGAGCGTGATCATGCGGTCGGCTGCGGCGCGCACGGCCTGGTCCTCGATGAGGACTCGCAGGGCGACCAGCGGGCGGGTGACCGCGCTGCGGGTCATGTGGCTCTCGCTGCGCAGGGCTTCGATCCGCTCGGTGCCGGCGCGCTTGAGGACAGCGTCGCCGCGCCTCCACATCGTCGTGCGGTGGTCGCTGGCGGCGCAGGCCAGCGCGGTGACGGCCTCCAGGCGGTCGCGGCGGATCGACTCGCCGTGGTTGACGCGCACGGTCCGTTCGGCGGCGCGCTCCTGGAAGCGGCCGGACACGATCGCGCCCAACAGCGTGGCGACGATGGCGAGAACGGCGGGGCCAAGGGTGGATAACACGGAGGGAACCTCCTGGGTGTGCTGATGAAGGGTGGGAACGGGGGAGCGCCGCGCCCGGCCGGGATAGGCCGGGCGCGGCGCTCCGGGGTGGCACTACTGGGGGTTGTCGGTGACCACGAGGAACTGGTCGCTGCCGAGGTCCATCACGACCTGGGCGTCGCGGCCCTGGGCGCGCTGGGCGGCCGCGTACTCTTCCACCGGCCACGAACCGCGCGGGCCTCCAGCGGGGAACCGCTCCATGACGGTGCGGGACTGCGCGGTGGTCGTGGCCATCACGTATCGCCGCCGTTCACGCGCTCGTGGATCTCGATCAGCGTGCCGATGGCGTCGGGACTCTCCGCCGTGCCGACCCACTGCCCGAGGGCGGTGAAGACGGGCACGGCGTCGGTGTCGGCGTCGAACACCACGACGTAGTCGCCGTACCGGTCGAGGACCATCTCCTTCAGGGCCCGCGCCGGTGCGGTGGCCAGAACCTCCAGCGAATCGACGGTGAGCCGAGCGGCCTCCGTCGCGCTGTCGGGCTGGGTGAGGAGGCCGGAGACGTGCAGCAGGTCGCCGGGCTGGATCTCGGTGAGCAGCGCGTGCGCGATCCCGGGTTTGCTGGTCGTGCAGGACCAGATCACGTCGTCCACGACGTCGTCGGTGGGCGAGACGACCAGCTGGAACCGTGCGGTGTACGGCGCGTCGCCGCGTGTGGGGACGGTGTCGAGGAAGCCGTCGACGGTGAGGGGCTTGGTGTCCATCAGCTCGCCTCCGCCAGGGAGGTGGTGCGGTGGGCGGCGTCGTAGGCGTCCAGGACCTTCTTGGCCGGGGTGCCCCGGTCGGCGACCTGGTGACCGTTGGCGCGCGCCCAGGTCCGGATCGCGGCCAGTTCTTCGCTGCTGCGCCTGCCGGTCGGGGCCGGGGCCACGGGGGCGGGGGCCTGGTCCTCGGTGTCGGCGCGGCCGCCGGCCTTCACCTTGCGCAGCTGTGCCTGCGCGGCCTCGAGTTCGGCCTTGGCGCTGGCGACTCGCTCCTCTGCCTCCCGCTGAGCCGCGTCGGTGGCGCGGCGTTCGGTCAGCTCGGTGAGGTCGCTGCGGACGCGGGCAGCCCGGTTGCGGATGCTGGCGGTGCCATGGTTCTCCGCCCACGCGAGCAGGGCCTCGATCTGGTCGGCGTCCGTCGTGCTGACGGGGGCCGGCGCGGCCGCCTCCTGTGCCGGGGTGGTGGCGCTGTCCTCCGTGCTGGCTTCGGCGGGGGCGGGCAGTTCGGTGTGCTGGAGGGCTTCGGCGAGTTCGGTCTCCGACAGTCCGAGCGTCTCGCGGACGTGCTCGGGGCTGTCGCCGTTGGCCAGCATGGAGGCGGCGGTGGCGGTGAAGGCGTTGACGGGCATCGGATCTCCGGTCGGGGTGGTGTCGGGGGTGGTGAGGTGCGGGAGCAGGCGTACGAGGTCGTCCTCGCCGCAGGGCAGTCCGAGCGCGCCCAGCAGGTCGGCGAGGTCGTCCTTGTCGCGGGCCTGGTGAGCGACCACCAGCGAGGCGGCGTCGCTCTGGTCGCTGCCGAGGGGGATGAGTTCGAGGGCCTCCGCTTCGAGGGCCTCTTTCTGGTCGGTGAACATGGCTGGCCCTCCTACGCGGCCCTGGTGCGGGGCTTGCGCTGCGCGAGGTCCAGCAGCTCGCGGTTGCGTCGCTTCTGGGCGTCGGTGAGCGGCCGTGCCTTCGCGCCCTGGCGGTGCCAGAGCGGGGAAGCGGGCGGCTCGGGGTAGGCGAGGGCGTGGTCCACCTCGCGTTGGGTGCTGCTCAAGGGAGCCTCCAGGTGGAGGAGTTCAGGCGTGGTTGTCGCCTTGGCCTTTGGCCTTGGGCCTTGGCTTGGCGTCGGAGGCGAACCGCCCGCGGCGGGCCTCAGCGGGATGCGCGGCGATCCAGTCCTCAGCGCAGACCTTGTGCACGGGCTCCCCGGAGTGGGAGCGCATGGGCGTGGGCTGGCCGCACAACGTGCAGGGGAGGTCCTGCCAGCGGTCGAAGTGCTGGTTGTCGCGCCAGACGAGCAGCTCGCCGGGAGGCGGAATCAAGCCCGGCTCGAACGGCGGCTTCTCGTTCTTGCGTCCCGTGCGGGTCACGGCCGGAAGGCGGGCAGCTGCTGAAACACGCGGTCCAGCAGGTCCGGCGTCGGCTTCCAGGCCGGAAGCGCGCCCGTGGCGGGCACGGGCAGAGCGAGCTCCTGGACGTCTTCGAGGACCAGGTGGTGCGCGTCGCGCTCCGCCCACGGGCTGGTGCACCGCTTGGGCCCCTGGTCCAGGTGGCAGTCGGTGAGGCGGGCGATGCCGATGACGGCGCCCAGGTGCAGCTCGCGGCCACGGATCGCGGTGGCGACCAGCGGGTCGCGCAGCACGGCGGGCTCCGGCTTCGCCTTTCCGGCGTGGATCAGGACCCAGCCTTGCCACGGCCAGTGCCGGGGCCTGTTCTCCGGGCTCTTCCCGGCGAGGATGCAGGTCGCGAAGGGCTGGCGGATCGTGATGCCGCGGATCCAGTCGCCCTCGGGCAGGGTGGCGATGCTCATGCGGCTCGCCCCCACAGTGCGCGCTGCCCGATTCGGGCCTGCACGCGCAGGACGGAGTACATACTTGGGATCTCCCTCTCGTCTCGTACGGGTTGGGTAGGCCCGGGGCAGGCGAACTGGTTTGGACGCCTTGAGCGCCTGTCCCGGGGTCGATCTACAGCTCGAAGTCGCGTCGTCGACGCAGATCCAGCTGCACGGCCTCTCGTGCTTCTCGTGGTTGAGGGGCCACTGCGACCGCCCCGGCCCCGACAGGTAGCGGGGTCCGGGGCGGCACAGAATGCGCTCAACTCGCGGGGTCAGCGGGTCGTTTCGATGGCGTACCGCAGATGCGTGCGCGCCCGCTCCAGCCGATCGCGTTTCTCGTCCCCGGTGAGGGTCAGTGCGTCGGTGAGGTGGCCGACCGCGTAGTCCAGTTCCTCGCTGGCGCGCTGCAGGTGGTCGCGCTTCGCTGCGCCGAAGACGTGCATGGCGCGCTCCACGAGGTCGATGAAGCCGTTCGCCGTGATGCCGCGTGGCGGTTCCTCACCGACGATCGCGGAGAGGTCCGCGGTGAAGCACATGGTCAACGCGGAGAACATGTCGACCTTGACGGTGATGCGCTGGGCGGAAGCGGTCACGAGGGCCTCCTCAGTAGTCGAGCCGGATGGTGATGGGCCGCCGGGAGTCCCCGGCGCGGGTGTGGACGGTGCGGCGGTGTGCGGCGAGGCCGCCGGCGCCGCCCTGGATGGGCAGGTGGCAGTCCGGGCAGCCGTGCCACCACTCGTCACCGGCCGGGAGATCGGCCGGGGTGAGCGGGTGAGGGTGCGGGCCGGGTGCCGCCCGGCTCACCGTCCGGCTCCCACCGTGGCGAGCTCGGAGACCATGTGGACCGTGCCGAAGCCTTCGGCGAGCAGCTGCTCGCGGGTGGGCGTCAGCTCATGGAGTTCGCGTACGACGTGCACCGGAACCACTCGGTCGCGGGAGGCGTTCTGTGCCTCCACCGTGGCGAGCGGGACGTCGAACAGGACCGCTGTGGTGGGGCGTTGCCAGTAGCGGGCGCGGGCCAGCAGTCCGGCTCTCACGTGCGCCATGACGTTGGTGGAGTCGAGGATCACGCGGAGATTCCGGGAGAGCCGAGCGTCTAGGAGCAGGTTCTGGATCTCGGCTGCGACCGGGGTTGCGGTCTGGTCGGCCTCTGAGTCGGTCGCGGCCAGGCGGTAGAGATCGAGGCAGATGCGCCAGCTGGCGGGGTACCGGGCGGCGAAGGTCGACTTGCCGCAGCCGGGCGGGCCAACCAAGGCGCACACGGCGCCGGCGGGCAGGATCGGCGGTTGCATCGCGTCCTTTCAACGGGAGCGGGCCCCGGCCGTGTGGCCGGGGCCCGGGGTGCCGGGTGCTGATCAGGCGGCGGTGTCGTCCGCCGTGGTCGTGCCGGTGACCGTGGCCGTGGCCGTCTCGTACGGGGCGGTGAGCCGGTCCACCGCGCGGCGGATACGGGCGGCGGCGCTGAGGACGTACTCGCGGTGGTGCTCAGCGGTCTTGGGCCCGGTGTAGGCGGCGAGTTCCTGCTCCGGAGTGCCGACGACCTCCACCAGGTGCTCCAGGTGGAACATGGCCCCGACCATGTCGGTGAGCATCGGTGTCTCCATGCCGGAGACGCGGTCGGCGAACGGACAGCCGGTCTTCGGGCGCTCGATGGTGCGGCCGAAGGTACGCGCGGACTTCGTCATGCGGATTCTCCTTGCGGGTCAAGAGCACGGGTGGCGTAGTAGGTCTGGAGGCCGGCGTTCTCGGTGATGAGCGCGGCGGCTTCGTGCAGCGGGCACGACATCTCGCCGTCGCGGTCGGGCTCGATGCGTTCGGCGGCCTGTCCGGCGACGGTGAGCAGCTGCGCGAGGGAGCCGAAGACGCCGTCTTGGCGGTGGTCTTCGTGGTGGAGCTCGCGCAGGACTTCCGCGAGCTCCTGGGCGCCGATGTCGCCGGTCAGTTCGTCCTCGATCTGCTGGAGGGCGAGCTTGGCGATCCCGGCCGATGCGCGGACGCGGTCCAGGCGGGTGCGGGTCACTCCGGCCGCCGTCACAGCGCGACGCCGGCGGCGGCCAGGGCGAGCAGGACCAGGGCTGCGAGCGACAGGTCGACCGCGCGCCGCAGGTGCGTGAACTTCCGTACGGCGAGGTTGGACAGGACCCGGATGCGGGCGGCTCGGGTGTCTCCGTCCATGCAGCCGCGGATCTCGTCTTCGTCCAGGCGCGCCCAGTGGGGGAAGGACGCCTTGTCGTCGCCGCGCAGGCGGGGCCTGACGACCAGGAGCAGCAGCACGGCGGCCGTGCCCAGGGCGAGGACGGCGAGCGCGCCGCAGACCTTCGTCACAGGCGGCAGGTCCTTGTCGGCGACGGACGCGAGGCCCGCGAGGACGGCGCCGTTGAAGGCGAGCAGTAAGGACGACTTGCCGTCCGTGCGTCCGATCTCACTGGCGACGGAGGCGCAGGCGGTGTCCAGGTTCTTGTCGATCGCGGAGGCGGGGACCATGGCGGTCGTCATGAGCAGGGTTCTCCTTGCAGAACGCGAAGGGCGGGACGGTGCATGCTGGAGGTCCTCTGATCTCGCAGAGAGCGAAGGGGAGTTGGGGCGGCTGGCGCGGTACGAGCGCGCCAGCCGCCCCTTCGCGCTGTCACGGCCGGGCGTCGCCCCAGGCGCGCAGACGGCGCTGGCTGTCGCAGTCGGGCCAGCCGCTGTTGTGCGGGAAGCGGCCGCCGGTGGCGCGCAGTTCGGTGAGGACCTGCAGTAGGTCGCGCTCGCCGTCCAGGACGGTGTCGATGTATCCGTTTCCGCAGGTGCAGGGCGCGATGAGGGTGAGGGCGTCCTGCTCCTGGTCGCCGTCGACGGTGTGGTGCAGCCACAGGCCGCCGTCCAGGTAGGCAACGGCGCACGGCTCCAGCACGGCCTCCGGCACGGCGGGCCGGCCGGACCAGTCGTCGTCGTCCAGGGCCTTGCCGAGGGTGTCGGGGTAGACGTTCCAGACGTGGTCCAGGGCGGCGGTCTCCGCGTTGTCACGCTGTTCGTCCTCGCCCTGCACGCCGATCTCCAGGGCGATGTCGAAGAGGAGGGCGAGCGGCGAGTCCGCGCCGGCGGCGACGGTGGGCGGGGTGAGGGTCTCGGCCATGTGCGGCTCCTTCGGTTTCGGAGCGACCGGGCTGTCCGGTCCTCCGCGCTGCCCCGGCCAGCGCTTGTCAGCTGGTCGGGGCGGCACGGGGATCCGTCAGAACGGGGGTTCGTCGTACGGGACGGTGGGGCGCGGCAGGAGCCGGAGCGTCAGCTCGCGCCGATCTGCCCAGCAGCCGCACGGCTCCATCTCCGGGTTCGCGCCGCCGACCCACCAGCCGCCCGCGCCCCGGCAGTGGGGGCAGGAGCGGCGGGCGACGGGGGTGAGGTGGATGCGGTGCCGGTCGGCGTGCAGCTCCCAGTGGCCGGCCTTGAGCGCGACGGCGGCCGTGACGGGCACGACGGCCGCGACCAGGGCGGCGGTTCGGGCGCGCACGGTCAGGGCCGGTCGAAGGGCTGGACGGTGAAGCGGGTGCCCTGGCCGGAGCCGGTGGGCGTCGCGGTGAGGAAGCCGGGGTCGGCCTGCGCGAGATCGGTCAGCAGCGCCTTGATCCAGTCGGTGGGGCGCTGGAGGTCGACCCGGATCGCGTTGAAGTCGGCGATGTGCACCGGGTGCGGGGCCTTGCCGTAGCGGCGTGCCCACAGCCGGGTGCGGATCATTTCGGCGGCCTCGGTCTCGCCGGGGCGGGCGGGCACGCCGCGCGGCATCGACCGGCATCCGGCCGCGTGCACGTTGGCGGCCTTGGCGGCGTCCGTCTCGGACATCGGGTTGTGCGCGGCGTTCGTCGCGGCGCGATGGGTGCAGCCGAGGCACGCGATGGCGTACTTGGCGGTGCCCCGGTCGGCGTCGGCGGTGTAGACGAGGACGGTCGCGCCCTCCAGCGCCCGATAGCGCTGGGAGACGAGCGTGCCCTCTGGCGTCCAGGTCTCGGGGGCCGGGGCGGGGCGGGTGAACAGCACAGTGACTCTCCTTCGGGAGGTGCGTTGATCAGGCGGCCAGCCGGTGGGTGACCGGGGCCGTGGAAGCGAAGTAGGTGTCGGGGCTGGGCTCGTAGCCCCTGGCGCAGGGATCGCACTGGCCCTGGGTGCGCAGCGGGAGGCAGAAGTAGTACCTCCGGCGGCACGTCGGGCAGGTGGACCTCGCGGCCATCGCCCGGTCCAGCGCCTCTTCCTGCGCGAGCGTCGGGACGCGCTTGGGGCGGGCGAGTTCCACGCTGTAGAGCCAGGCCCTGGTCGGGTGATTGCACGACTGGTCGGGCCGGTACGCGCAGTATTTGCAGCGCAGGACCGCGACCGGACCGTGCCCGCCGGGGCTCAGGCCCATCTCCCGTAACTGCCTGCGGGTGACCAGGCCCTCGGGACAGCTGCGCCGGTCGTACTCCTCGAGGGTCGCGGTGCTGCGCGGCACCTTCTTGACCTCGCGGCGGCGCCCCTTCTTCCGGGGGCGGGGCATCACCTGCTCCAGGTACCGGGGAGCCGGGCGGGACGCTGCGGGTAGCGGCTCCCCGGTACCTGGAGC
>NZ_JARGEF010000072.1:0-33572 GCF_033794725.1 Streptomyces sp. ID05-39B
GCTGCGGCGGACCGACCGCGGGGGCCGTTCCCCCGCCGCCTCCCGCCCCCGCGGTCGGTCCGCCGCAGCCGAGCGGCGCCGAACTCGACTACGCGGCCCTGGTGTTGTCCGGTCCCGACGAGCAGGCGGGACGCCGGGGCCGGCTGTTCCCCGACTCCTCCTACGACCCGGTGGCGGCCGAGTACCGGCGTCGGGCCGAGTCGGTGACCTCGCTGCCACTGCCCACTCACGCCGTGCGGCCCCGCCGGTCGGCGGGTTCCTTCGACCACCGTTTCGACGCCGCCGCCCGCGCCGACATCCCCTCGGACGGCACCTGGCACACCGTCACCGTCGGCGAGATCCCGGTCGGACTGCGCACCGAGTACCTGTGCGTGCCGTCGGTGGAGCCGACCGTGTACGCCACCCTGGTGCTGTCCAACGCCACCGACCAGGCCCTGCTGGCCGGCCCGGTGGAGGTCACCGTCGACGACGACTTCCTGCTGACCGCCTCCCTGCCCACCCTCGCTCCCGGCGGCGTACGCCGGGTGGGACTGGGGCCGGCCGAGGGCATCCGGGTCACCCGGCGTACCAACCTGCGCGAATCGACCTCGGGTCTGCGCAACAACGTCACCGTGCTCGACCACAGCGTGCACGTGGAGCTGGCCAACCAGCTCGCCCGGCCCGTCACCGTCGAGGTCCGCGAGCTGGTGCCGGTCTCCGCCGAGGCGGACGTCCGGATCGAGGAACGGGCGAACTGGACGGCACCCGACGAGAGCGCCGGGCCCGAGACCCACGCCCCGGGCACCCGCCTCTGGCGAGTCGCCCTGCCCGCCGGCGGCACCGCCGCCCTCGACGGCGGCTACGAGATCCGCATCCCGGCCGGCAAGGCCCTGGTCGGCGGCAACCGCAGGAGCTGACACACCCCATGCCCACCGCCCCGAAGCCGATCGCCCTTCCCGTCACCGCCGTCACCTGCCTGGAGGACCGCGCCCACGTCGAACGCGCCGCCGTGCTCCACCTCGAACCCGGCGTCCAGCGGCTGCGACTGGGTCCGGTCAGTGCGCTGGCCGTCGACCGCACCCTCCACGCCGAGCTGACCGCCGGCCACCCCGCGACCGTGCTCGACGTGCGGATCGTCCGCGAGTGGACGCCGCGCGGGCCGCTGCCGTCCCCCGACGACGACTCCGCCCTGCGCCGGCGCGTGCACGCCCTCGAAGAGGAACGCCTCGGCGTGGAGCGGCGACGCGAGCGGCTGCGGTCCCGTCTCGACCTGCTCGGCCGCCTCGCCGCCGACCTGCTGCGGGAGATCGGCGAGGGCGCCGGCTCCGGGGAGACCGAAGGGACCCGCTGGGCCCTGGAACTCGACCGGGTGGACAGCGAGCGCGACACCTGCGGCGAGCGACTGCGCGCCACCGAAGCCCGGCTGACCGCCCTCGGCGTCGAACTCGGCGAAGCCCAGCGGGCCATGGACCTCGCGGAGACGGAACCCGCCGAGCTGGTCGGTCACATCGAGCTGACCGTCGAGGCCGCCGTCGCCGGTCCGGTGGGGCTGCGCCTGACGCACCTCACCCCCTGCGCACTGTGGCGGCCCGCCTACCGTGCCGCCCTCGACGGTGAGTCCCTGACGCTGGAGACGGACGCGATGGTCTGGCAGCGCACCGGCGAGGACTGGTCGGACGTACGGCTGACGCTGTCCACGGCCCGGTCCGCGCTGGCCGCCGAACCGCCGCGGCTGCGCGAGGACCGGCTGACGCTCAAGGACCGCAGCGCGCAGGAGCGCCGCACGGTCGAGGTCGAGCTGCGCGAGCAGGAGATCGGGGACCTCGGCCCGGCCCCCGTGCTCGGCCTGCCGGGAGTCGCCGACGGCGGCGAGGCTCGGGTGCTCAACGCCCCCGCGCCGGTCTCGGTGCCGGCTGACGGCCGCGCCCACCGTGTGCCGCTCTCCGCCTTCACCACGGCCGCGCGCGGCGAGTACGCCTGCGCTCCCGAGGTGTCTCCACTGGTCACCCGGGTGGCACGGTTCGACAACCGGTCCGGCCACGCGCTGCTCGCCGGGCCCGTGGACCTGGTCCGCGGCAGCGGATTCACCGGCCGCGGCACGCTGGACTTCACCGCTCCCGGCGCCCCGGTCGAGCTGGCCTTCGGCAGCTGCGACGACTACCGGGTGGTCCGGCAGGCCGAGGAGTCCCACGCCTCCCCCGGCCTGACCCAGCGGACCGTGACCACCCACACGGTCCGGCTGCACCTCTCCCGTTTCTCCGCCCCGGCGGACCAGGCCGAGGAATCGGTCACCGTGCGGGAGCGCATCCCCGTCTCCGAGGTCTCGGCGGTGGAGGTACGGCTGCGTGGGGAAGCCTGTTCCCCCGCCCCGGACACGCTCGACGCGGAGGGCATCGCCCGCTGGGACGTCGTCCTGCCACCCGGTGGCCGGCGCACGGTCACCCTGGTCTACGAGGTGTCGGCGAGCGCGAAGGTGGCCGGGCTCTGAACTGAGGCTGCCGGGGCCGGCCGGCCCAGGTCCCGTGCTCGCGGCGGAGCGCGGCCGGTCCATCGTGCGGGTGGTTTACGGCGGTGAGGCCGCCGTCGGCGCCTGGCCTGCTCGGAGACTGGTGCCGGGGCGGCGCCGGTCGCCGGGAGGAGCGTCATGACGGACAGCCAGGTCCTGATCGCGGTGCCGGAACATCCGCGGGGTGAGGGGGCGAGCGCCGAGCATCTGAGGCGCCTGCGTGAGGCGATCGAGGCGCACGGGTTCGAGGTGAGATGGGCGGTCGACGCGGTCGACGCCGAGGCGGTGCTGCGGACCGAGGCCGGACTGACCGCCGCGCTGATCGCCTGGGAACTCCCGGGCCGCCAGGGCACTGGGGCGGAGCCCGGGGGCGCGGCGGTACTGCGCTCCGTCGGCCGGCGGTTCCAGAACCTGCCGGTGTTCCTGATCATGACGGACGACGGCGTAGGAAACCTGCCGCTGTGGGTGTCGGAATCGGTCGTCGGCTACGTGTGGCTGCTGGAGGACACCCCCGGTTTCATCGCGGGACGCGTCACGACCGCAGCCCGCACCTACCGCGAGGCGGTGCTGCCGCCGTTCTTCCGGGCGCTGCGCCGCTTCGACGACGCGCACGAGTACTCGTGGCACACTCCGGCCCACGCCGGCGGCGTCGCACTGTTGAAGTCGCCCGCCGGGCGGGCCTTCCACGACTATTTCGGCGAACGGCTGCTCCGCAGCGACCTGTCGATCTCCGTCGGCGAACTCGGCTCGCTGTTCGAGCACACCGGCCCGATCGGCGAGGCGGAACGCAACGCGGCCCGGGTCTTCGGCTCCGGGCTCACCTACTTCGTGCTGCACGGCGACTCCACCTGCAACCGCGTGGTCGGCCACTTCAGTGTCACCCGCGACGAGATCGCCCTCGTGGACCGCAACTGCCACAAGTCCGTGCTGCACGGCCTGGTGGTGTCGGGCGCGCGCCCGGTCTACCTGATCCCCACCCGCAACGGCTACGGCCTGGCGGGCCCGCTGCCCCCGGCCGAGCTGGCGGCGGACTCGGTCGCGGCCCGCATCGCCGCCAATCCGCTGACCGAACAGGCCGTTTCCCCGGACGCCCAGTACGCCGTCTTCACCAACTCCACCTACGACGGCCTGTGTTACGACGCCTCGGCGGCGGCACACGCGCTCGCCCCGAGCACCCCACGGCTGCACTTCGACGAGGCGTGGTTCGCGTACGCCCGTTTCCACCCGCTCTACGCGGGCCGGTACGGCATGTCGGTGGACGAGACCAGCTTCCCCGGCCCGGACCGGCCGACGGTGTTCTCGACCCAGTCCACCCACAAGCTGCTCGCCGCGCTGTCCCAGAGCGCCATGATCCATGTCAGGCCCGCGCCCCGGGCACCCGTCGGACACGAGCGGTTCAACGAGGCGCTGATGATGCACGGCACCACCTCACCGCTCTACCCGATGATCGCCTCGCTGGACGTGGCGACCGCGATGATGGACGGCCCGCAGGGGCACTGGCTCGTGGACGAGGCCGTGACCGAGGCCGTCCGGTTCCGCCAGGAGATGGTCCGGATCCGCCGCCGTATCGAGGAGGCCGGTGACCGGCCTCCGTGGTTCTTCGGGGTGTGGCAGCCCGAGACCGTCACCGATCCGGGCACCGGCGAACGGTTCGCCTTCGACGAGGCGCCCGCCGACCTGCTGCGCACCGAACCGTCCTGCTGGCATCTGGAGCCCGGCGCGGCCTGGCACGGCTTCCCCGGGCTGACCGCCGGCTACTGCATGCTCGACCCGGTCAAGGTGACCCTGACCTGTCCGGGCATCGACGCGGGGGGCGACACGGCCGACTGGGGCATTCCCGCGCGGGTGCTCACCGCGTACCTGGCCACGCGGCACATCGTCGTGGAGAAGACCGACACGTACACCACGCTCGTGCTGTTCTCCATGGGCATCACCAAGGGCAAGTGGGGCACCCTCCTCGACGCCCTGACGGACTTCAAGTCCCTCTACGACCAGGACGCGGCCCTCGACCGGGTGTTGCCCGCGCTGGTCGCCGAGCACCCGAGGCGGTACGCCGGGGCGACCCTGCGCGAGCTGTGCCAGGACATGCACGACCATCTGCGCTCGGCCCGTCTCGTCGACCTGCTCGACACCGCCTTCCGGGAGTTGCCGGAGCCGGTCGAGCCGCCCCAACTGTGCTACCAGCGGCTGGTCCGGGGCGGCACGCACCGGGTGCGGCTGCTCGACGCGCCCGGCCAGGTGGCCGCCGCCATGGTCACCGTGACCCCGCCGGGCATCCCCGTGCTCATGCCCGGCGAGGACGTCGGCGCACCCGAGGGCCCGCTGCTGCGGTACCTGTCCGCGCTGGAGTCCTTCGACCGCCGTTTCCCCGGTTTCGGCAGCGAGACCCACGGCGTGACCGTCGATCCGGACACCGGCGACTACCTCATCGAATGCCTGCGGCCGGCGGCGCACGAGGAAGCGGCGCGGGCCGCGCCCCCGGCACAGCGGGGGCGCACGGCGCAGACTCCTGGCCGGCCCTGAGGCACCCGCCGCATCGCTGTACCAGCCCTGGCCGGCGGGCGTGTGAACCCGCCGCGATCGCGGCGCAGCCCTCACCCGGAGGCACCGGACGCACCCGGTATCGCCGCGGCTCACCTGGGTACTCCGCTCCCATGGCCGGCATCGAACTCATCAGCAGCGCGTTCAACGACCACGCCGTTCTGGCACGCAGATACGCGTACGAAGGAGAGAACGAATCACCGCCGCTGGCGTGGAGCGGCATCCCGGACGAGGCGACCGAGCTGGTGCTGTTGTGCGAGGACCCCGACGCCCCGTCGGGCACGTTCGTGCACTGGGTGGTGGTCGGCATCGATCCCCGCGGTGAGGGCGCGGAGGCGGGAAAGAGCCCGCCCGGCGGCACCGAACTCGTCAACGGCTACGGCGAACGGGGCTGGGGCGGACCCCACCCACCGCCCGGCGACGAGGCACACCGGTACTTCTTCCGCCTCTACGCGCTCGGCGAGCCATGCGTCCTGCCGGAAGCGCCCAGCGCCGAGCAGGTCCATCAGGCCGTCGAGGACAGACAGCTCGCGAGCGGCACCATCGTGGCGCTCTACCGGCGCTGAGCGACGAGCGGCGCCCACGGCAGGTGACATGTCCCCTTGCCGTGGGCGCCTCGGCACGTTCGTCACCGTGCGCCCCGCTCCTGCCTCAGCCGGCGCAGGACGACCAGCAGACCGGCCGCCGCCAGGAGGGCCAGTACCCCGCACACCACGGCGAGGACGATCAGCGGGCCGCGCCCCGGATCGTCCCCCGGGCCCGACTGCTCGGCCCACATCGCGAAGGCGACGGCCGCGGCGCCGAACACCGGCAGGAAGACGCCTGAGAGGATCAGCCGGAGTCCGAGTGGGCTCTGTGCGGTGGCGGGTTCGGTGCCCGACCGTGGAAAGCGGCGGCCGACCGTGCCGGAGCGTGCGCGGCGCGCCCGTTCCCCGCCGTGGTGTCCCGGGCTCGATGTGCTCATGACGTGTCTCTCCTCACCGGTTCGGATGTCGCCGTACCTTGCGTGCGAGGGCCGCCGCGACGCCCGCGGCGAGCAGGCCGGTCCCGGCGAGCGCCAGCGCCTCGCCGGGCGTCCGGGAGGCGCGGGCCGAGCCCGGTCGTCGACGGGCGGCCGGGCGCCTTCGCGGATGACGGGGTCGGACAGTGCGGGTTCTGCCATGAGGCCGAGTCCTCCCTGACGCCTTCCGTCCGGCGTCTGTTGCCGTACGGAACGGGGCATGGCCGTGCGTTCGCGGGCCGTGGCCTCCCCTACCGGGTGGGCACGACCGCGACCGGGCACCACGCGTGGTGCAGCACCGCGTGTGTCACGGATCCCAGGCGCAGTCCGAGCCGGCCCTCGGCCGGGTGACGGGGCAGCACCACGAGGGTGGCCCGTTGCGACGCCTCGACGAGGGCGGCGGCCGGTGAGTCCGCCACCAGGTCGGTCTCGACCCGGACGTGCGGGTACTCCGCGGCGGGGCGGGCGGCGCGGCTCAGCAGCACGCGATGGCGATGCTGTTCCTCCTCGCGCGGTTCCGGCGGCGGCGCCAGTTCGCCGGCCCACACGACCGGCGTCCACGCATGGACCACGCGCAGGGCGGTCCGCCGCCGCGCGGCCTCGATGACGGCGAACCGCACCGCCTCCTCGTCGCGGTCGTCGCGCACGCCGACGACGACGCCGGCGTCGTCCGCCGCCGCTTCGGGACGCTCGCGTACGACGGCCACCGGGCGGTCGGCGTACGCGGCGACCTTCAGGCTCACCGAGCCGAGCAGCAGACCGGCGAAGCCGCCGCGCCCGCGGGTGCCGACCACGATGAGGTCGGCGTCGCCCGCCGAGTCGAGGACGGCCTCGGCCGGACGGTCATGGGCCAGGACGGCGTCGACGCGCAGGTCCGGATGGGCGGCCCCGATCCGGGCCCGGCCGGCGTCCACCTGGCCGGTGGCCGCTTCGAAGACCTCGCGGGTGAGCCCGGCCCCGGTCTCGTCGTATCCGACCTCGGGGCCGGGGCCGAGGGCGTGCACGATCCGCAGGGCGCCGCCGCGCAGTTCGGCCTCGGTGGCCGCCCACTCCGCGGCGAGCCAGGAGTGCGGTGTGTCGTCGACCCCGACCAGGACGGTGCCGTGCGAGCCGGTCATCGGGCCTCCTCCGTCGCCGCGGGCCGCGCTGTCCGGCGTGCCCGCGGCCGACCGGTCATGTCTCCTCCCGCGACCGTGCCGGTGCCGTCCGCGCGCTCGTACGGGACTCCTGTGCGTCCCACAGGCGGTCGTCGCACCAGCGCCCGGCCGTCTCGGCGACGTGTTCCAGGGCGCCGGGTTCTTCGAAGAGGTGCGTGGCCTGCGGAACGACGTGCAGGGCGTGCGGGCAGCTCAGCCGCCGGGCCGCTTCCTGGTTCAGCGCCAGTACGTCCTGGTCCCGCCCGCCGACGAGGAGCAGTACGGGGACGGTCACGCGCTCCAGGGCGTCGCCCGCGAGATCGGGCCGTCCGCCGCGCGACACCACGGTCAGCACACGGTCCGGCCGCTCGACGGCGGCCACCAGGGCCGCGGCGGCGCCCGTACTGGCGCCGAACAGGACGACGGGCAGGCCGCGGGTGTCGGGCTGGGTGTCCAGCCAGTCGACCGCGGCCACCAGCCGCCGGCCCAGCAGCCCGATGTCGAATCGGTGCTCGGCGGTCAGCGCGTCGCGCCGCTCCTCGCGCTCGCCGAGCAGATCCATCAGCAGCGTGCCCAGTCCCGCGGTACGCAGTTCGGCGGCCACCATCCGGTTGCGCGGACTGTGCCGGGAACTGCCGCTGCCGTGTGCGAAGAGCACCACGGCCCGCGACCGTGCCGGCACGACGAGGTCACCGGCGAGCGTGACGTCCGCGGTGGGCACCACAACCATGTCGGAGATCATCGGTATCAGCCTCTTCCCCGTCGGCCGATCGGGCGGATCGCCAGGACCCGGATGTCCCCCACCGCGTACCCACCCTGTCGCCGGGAATCCCCTCACCGGTGCGGCCCGGCTATCGGTCGGAGGCGTCCTGGTAGCGGAGCAGGACGCCGACGCCGTCGGCCGACGGAACGCGGTTCGGTGGCGGCACGAGCAGCTCGGCCCCGGTGCGGTGGGCGGCGTACAGCAGGACCGCGTCGGCCGGTTCCTCCTGCGGCGAGGCCACATCGAACGCCTCCAGCTCGGCGGCGGACAGCGCGATCTGCGACGGCGCCGAACCGAGCCACACACGCTCGGGCAGCCGGGCCCGGCGGGTGAGCAGCAGGGACTCGGCCTGTCCGCGTCGCAGGGCGGAGACGGCCGCCGCCACCCCTTCCGACCGGTGGGGGTGCCGGGCGCGCTGGGCCAGGAAGTCCTCCAGCTGGCGCTCGTCCGCCGCGCTCAGACAGCCTTCCAGTACGCGGCCCACATGCTCTTCCAGGAAGGCCGGACCGGCGGATTCGGGGGTGGTGAGGGAGTCGTCGTCCACCACGGTCACCCGGGCGCGCAGTGCGGCGGGGAAGCGGTTGACCAGCACGCCCGACGCCCAGATGTCGTCCGGGTGCCGGCACAGCACGATCGACTCGGCACGGTGGTGTTCGGCGAGGTCGCCCAGCTCCCGGGCGATCCGTGGGGCGGTGCGCTGCCATGCGCCGGTCGGCACCTGGTGGCTCAGCCGTTCCTGGGGGGCGACCCTTCCGGTGGGCCACCGCCCGGCCACCGAGACGACCAGCACGTGGTCGCCGGGAATGTGGTCCTGGTCCGCCTCGACGGCCTCGTCCCAGGGCCATTCGCCGGAGCGGGTGAGGGCGACAGCCAGGTACGGGATGTCGGGTGCGCGTTGTACGGCGAGGGGCGCCACGTCGGGCAGGAGGTCGAGCCGGGCGGTGTCGCGTGCGGGCGGCTCGGGGAGTTCCTCCGCGAGGGCAAGGCGTCCGTGTGCGGCGAAGAGTGCCTGTCCGTGCCGGCCGGGCAGAGCGCGGTCCGTCCCCACGGCCTCTGCCAAGGCGGTGACGGTGGCGGGGTCGGTTCCCTGGTGGAGCAGGGCATCGCTCTGATGGCGCCAGCGCAGGTCGAGGGCAGCGTCGGGATCGTCGATGTCCCGCGAGGTGTCGAGGTAGACGCTGGCCCAGGGGCCGGGTTCGCGGAAGAGTGGATCGAGAAAGGAGAGCTTCATCGTGCTGCCCCTGGTCGAGGTCTGTGGCGGCCGCCGAGGTGACATCCCGCGACGTCCCGTACGGGCACACCGGCCTGCGACGTGCCGCACGGACACGGGTACCCCTGAGCGGCAGGTGCGTACGGATCCGTGCCGTTTGGGTGCCGTCCGGGAGGAAACCCCGGACGGGAGGGATGACGACCAGGCACACGCCCATGCGCACGGGAAAGGTTCAGGTGCCGGTCCGGTCGGTGCCCGCCGGTGGCCGTCAGGGCGGAGCGACGAACCGGTCCCGCGGAAGGCAGGTATCAGGTCATGCGATTCCAGGACCGTCGCCAGGCCGGACAGCAGCTCGCCGCCCGGCTGATGGAGTGGTCGGCCGACGGTGATCTCGTCGATCCCCTCGTCCTGGCCCTGCCCCGCGGAGGCGTCCCGGTGGCCGCCGAGGTCGCCGGCGCTCTGGGGGCGCCGCTCGACATCCTCGTGGCCCGGAAGATCGGTGTCCCGGGGCATCCGGAGACGGGCATCGGCGCGATCGTCGGTGACGATCCGCCCGTGTTCGACCGGCGCGCGGTGCAGATGCTCGGCCTGAGCGAGGACAAGCTCGGCCCGGACGTGGCCCGCGAGCGGACCGAACTGTACCGCCGGGAACGGCAGTACCGCGGAGAGCGGTCCGCGCCGCACATCGAGGGCAGGACCGTGATCGTCGTCGACGACGGTCTCGCCACCGGCGCCACCGCGCGTGCCGCCCTGCGCCACCTGCGCAGGCGGGGACCCGCCCGGCTGATCCTCGCCGTCCCGGTCGGCGCTCCCGATTCGGCGGCGGAGATGCGCTCGGAGGCCGACGACGTCATCTGCCTCCACCAGCCACGGGACTTCCACGCGGTCGGCCTGTGGTACGCCGATTTCGACCAGGTCGGCGACGAGGAGGTCGTCCGCACCCTGCACGAACACGGCGCCGCGGCGGGCCGGGGCTGAGACCGGTCCCGGGTCCGCAGGGACGGGTCCGGAACTGGCCGGCTCGGACAGCCCGGACATGGGACCCCGGTTCGAGGTGAAGCCGCGGCTATGACTGCGCACGAGCCGTCCTGATCACCCTCCGCCCGGGTCGGCCGGCTCGGCGGGTGGCGGCGTTGCGTCGTCGCCCCGGCGGCTGTGTGCCTCGGCCAGGTGGAGGTAGCCGGCGGCCGTCCAGGTGTAGGCGCGGTCGCGCAGGCCCGTGCCGGTCAGGGCGTCGAAGTTCTCGGCGAATCCGTGGGTTTCGCACAGGGTGCGGAAGCGGGCGCTGATCTCGTCGGCGAGGCGGTGGTGTCCGGCGCGGCGCAGGCCGTCCTCGACGAGGACGGTGGCGGGGGCCCAGATGGGGCCGCGCCAGTAGCCGTCGGCCTGGTAGTGCGGTGAGGTGGGCAGTTCGGTGGCCAGGCCGTACCGCGTGAGGTGGGCCTCCAGCCGCTCGGCCAGTACGCCGCTGACGTCGTCGGGCAGATGTTCGCCCAGCACGATGGGCATCAGGTCGAGCAGGCTGGAGCTGCTCCAGGTGTCCCCGGTGTCCACGCCCCGGGTGACGAACCGGTCGCCGTTCCAGAGTGTGCCGAGCATCGCGGTCTGGGTCTCCGCGGCCGTCCGGGTCCATCGGCTCGCCTCGTCAGGTCGCCCCAACTCACCCGCGAGCGCCGACAGTTGGTGCAGTTGCAGGATGAGGAAGGCGGCCAGGTCGGCGGTGACGACCACGCGTTCGGGGTCGAAGGTGGTGGCGTTGTCCCAGCCACTGTCGTTGCCGTGCTGGTAGTGGGGCAGGTCGCCGCCGGGGGCGCGACGTGCGGTCAGCCAGAACTCGGTCCAGCGTGCCAGCCTGTCGTACGTCTGGGCCAGTGCGGTCCGGTCGAGCGGCACGGTCAGTTTCTGCCGCAGTCGGGCCAGCGTCCAGCCGTGGATGGGGGGTTTGACGTAGTTGTAGAGCACCTCGGAGTGGGTCACCGAGTCGGGCAGTGCCCCGGTCGCGTCCTGGTGGTCGAAGGGCAGGTGGTACTGGTCCCAGGCCAGTTCGGGGCATCCGGGCGCCAGGGCCAGGGCGTTGAAGCAGTGGTCCCAGCTCCAGACCTTGTCCATCCAGTGCTTGGACATCAGTACGGCGGGCCGGGTGACCAGCCCCGCCGGGCGTACCGTCGCGGACCAGATGACGTAGGCGGCGAGTTCGGCGGCCGGGGTGGCGGCCGACCGCCAGGGGGCGATCGTGTCGACGAAGTCCGCGAAGGAGTTCCGTGCGGCCTCGACGATCTTGCCGAAGGGCGCCGCCGGCACGTACGGCGGGCGGGCCGTGTCGAGTTCCTCGACCGCGATCTCCCACCGGCCGTCGACGTCCGCGTCGTCGCCGGCGGCGGAGACGGTGAGGCCGCGGTCGGCGCTGCCGAGGGCCTGGCTGCCGAAGGTGTCGGTGAGCGTGCCGGAGAGCACGGTGACGCGGTAGCGGCGTCCGGTCTCGTAGGACGTGAAGACGTGCGCGCCGGCGGCCGCGTCGCGGAAGAAGTAGGTACCGCTGAACGGGGTCAGCGCGCGGGCCGCCGCGCAGACGCGCAGCGCGAGGCCCTCGCCGCGCAGGCGTACGGTGTCCGGCGCCTCGTAGGCGAGGTCAACGCGGCCGGCCGCGCCGGTCCAGGTCAGCAGGCCCGGTGTCGCCTCCACGCGGGTCCCGGCCCGCTCGCCGCTCGCGCCGTCGACGGGCATGAGGCGCAGCACCGCGTGCATGCCGTTCTGGTGGGAGACCAGGTGGAGGTCCTCGGCGTACGTCTTCTCCGCCACCACGGGCGAGATGTCGAACCAGGATCCGTGCAGGCTGAAGGGAATGTCGTGGACGGAGAAGGCCGGGCCGGATCGGTCGGCGGTCATGAAGCGTCACTCGATTCTCGTGCGGGGGCGGCAGGCCGTCGGCGACCGACGGTGGGAGGTGGCCGCGCAGGGGTCAGTCCTTCACCGCGCCGGCGGTCACACCGGCGGCGACGTAGCGCTGGGCGAGGACGAGGATCACCGCGGCGGGCAGCGAGGCCACGACGGCGGTGGCCATGATGGCGTTCCACTCCTGGTTGTTGTTGCCGATGTAGTGGTAGATGCCGAGGGTGATCGGTTCGTGCGCCCCACCGCCGGCGAGGGTGCTGGCGAAGACGAAGTCCGACCAGGACCACAGGAACGCGAACAGGGACACCGTGACGACGGCATTGCGGCTCATGGGCAGGACGATCGACCAGAAGGTGCGCAGGGGCCCGGCGCCGTCCGTCTTCGCCGCCTGGATCAGTTCGCCGGGGATGGCGGACATGAACGCGGTGAAGATGAGCACGGCGAACGGGACGGCCAGCGTGGAGTCGGCGATGATCAGGCCGGGGACGGACTGGAGCAGGCCGAGGCTGAGGTAGATGGCGTAGAAGCCCATCGCCATAATGATGCCGGGGATCATCTGTGCGGCGAGGAGGACGAAGCTGAGGACGCCGCCGCCGCGCGGCCTCAGTTTGGCGAGGGCGTATCCGGCGGGTGCGGCCAGCGCCACGGTCAGGACCACGGTGCCCAGGCCGATGACGAGGCTGGTGCCGAGATAGGGCAACTGCTGGTCCAGCACCGCCCGGTAGCCCTCCAGCGTGCCGTGCACGGGGAACAGGCCCGGCGGGCTCTTGCGCATGTCCTGCTCGCGGGTGAAGGACACGTTGAGCATCCAGTACACCGGGAAGAGCATGACGGCGGTCAGCAGGAGGCCGATGGCCGTCTTCCACCACGTGCGGCCGCGTCGGTTCATGGCGATTCCCGTCATGACAGTCCCTGCTTGCGCTGGACCCTCATATAGATCAGGCCGAACACCAGGGCGGCGACGACGAGCAGGTTGCCTACGGCCGCTCCGGGGCCGAAGGCGGGGAGGAGGTTGCCGAAGCCGAGCTGGTAGGACCAGGTGGCGAAGGTGGTGGACGAGTCGGCCGGGCCGCCCTTGGTCATGATCCAGATGATGTCGAAGACCTTGAGCGTGTAGACCAGCCCCAGCAGCAGGGTGATCGCGGACACCGGGCGCAGCAGCGGGAGGGTGATGCTCCAGAACCGCCGCCAGGCACCCGCCCCGTCCAGCGCGGCGGCCTCGTACAGGCCGGCCGGGATGGACTGCAGTCCGCTGTGCAGGACGACCAGGTTGAACGGGACGCCGATCCAGATGTTCGCGATGATCACCGAGGTCAGTGACCAGGACGGCGAGGTCAGCCAGTTCACCGGGCCGATGCCGACGGCGTGCAGGGCCGTGTTGACGATGCCCGAGTCGCTGTTGAGCATCCACGACCAGGTGGAGGCCGACACGATGAGGGGCAGCAGCCAGGGCACCAGGAACAGGGCCCGCAGGGTGGCGGAGAGCCGGAAGTGCTGGTTGAAGAAGACGGCGAGCGCGAGGCCGATGGCGTACTGGAAGGCCAGGCACACGGCGGTGAAGACGACGGTGTGCAGGAGTGCGGGGGCGAAGGTCGGGTCGTCGAGGACGGTCCGGTAGTTCGCGAGGCCCGTGAAGGGCGCGTCGCCCTGGACGAAGGAGCGGACGGTGTAGTTGCGCAGGCTCAGGTCGAGGTTGCGGTAGAGCGGATAGGCGTAGAAGAGGAGGAGGTAGAGGGTCACCGGGGTGAGGAAGGCCCAGGCGGCCAACTGCTGGGAGCCGGGGCGGCGGCGCGCCCGGGGCGGTGCGGTGGGGGCCGCACCGCTGTGGTCGGGCACGGGCCTGCGGTGCGGCACTCGTGTCGTGTGACTCATCGACGGGCCTTTGGCTGCGGTCACTTGACGGCGGACTGGGCGGCGCTCAGCGCGTCCTTCGGGGACTTGGAGCCGCTGAGGGCGGACTGGACGGCCTTCCACAACTGCTCGGAGATTTTGGGGTACTTGGTGCCCAGGTCGTCACTGGTGCGGCCCTTGGCCGCCTTGACCGCGTCGACCCACGTCTTCAGCCCGGGATCGGCCGCCACCTGCTTGTCCTGGACCTCGGTGGTGGGGGCGACGTAGGAGAGGGTGGCGTCGGTGTCGTACAGGTTCTGGGTGCTGGTCAGGCAGGCCGCGATCTTCTGCGTGGTGGCGTAGCGGTCGGTGTCGCCCTGGACCGGGAGGGTGACGAACTCGCCGCCGGTCGGTGCGGCGGCGTTGCCGCCGGCGGCGCCCGGTACGGGTATGACCCCGTAGTCGAAGCCGACCTTCGCGGCGTTGGCGAGCTGCCAGGTGCCGTTCTCACTGAACGCGTAGTCGCCGGTCGCGAACTCCTGCCAGCTGGTGGTCTGGGTGTTGTTGAGCACGGAGTTGGGCGCGTATCCGTCGGCCAGCCAGTCCTTCCACAGGGTCAGCGCGGAGACGGCCTCGGGCGAGTCGAGTGCGGTGAGCTTCGCGCCGGATCCCCAGAACCAGGGCAGGAACTGGAAGCTGCCCTCCTCGGTGCCGATCGCGGAGAAGGTGATCCCCTTCTTGCCCGCCTTCTTCACCTTGGCCAGCGCCGCCGTCAGCGACGGCCAGTCCTTGACCGAGGCGATGTCCACGCCCGCCGCCTTCAGGACCGCCTTGTTGTAGTAGAGGGCGAGGGTGTTGGCGCCGATCGGCGTGCCGTAGGTCTTCCCGCCCGACTGCCCCGCCGCCAGCAGGTTGGGGTCGACCGCGGAGGTGTCCAGCTTGTTGTCGTCGGTCGTGGTCAGCACGCCCGCCTCGGCCAGGGTCGAGACCACCGGGTTGTCGACGATGAGGACATCGGCGGAGTTGTCCTGCTGCGCCGCCAGCAGCGCCTTGTTCGGCAGGTCGCTGGTGTCGAAGCCGGTCCGCTTGATCTTCACACCGGCCTCGGCGCCGCAGCCGTCGAGCAGCTTCACCCACGCCGAGCCCTTCGCGAACTGCGGGTACGGGTCCCAGACGGTGTACGTCCCGCTGTCCGCCGCCTCGCTCCCGGCGCTCCCCGATCCGGAGCCGCAGGCGGTGGCGGTGGTGGCGACCGCCAGGGCGGTCAGGGCCGCGGCGGTCAGGCGGCGCCTTCTCGAGAAGCTGATGCTGTTCATCGCGGTTCCTTCTGTTTTTGGCATGCGGGTGCCGAGGGGCCGGCGTGCGAGGGCGTGGGCGGGGGTGCGGTCAGCGCGTGGTGTCGGTCCCGGTGTCCGTGGCGGGCCGGGCTCCCGCCGGTCCGGTGCTGGCGCGCAGGGAGATGGGCGGCGTCAGGAGGTGGTGGCGGGGTGGTGCGTCGGGATGGTCGAGCCGCTCCACCAGGAGGTCGACGGCGAGACGGCCCATCTCTGCGGCCGGTACGTCCGCCGCCGTGAGCTGCGGGGTCACCGTCTCCGCCCAGCGGCCGGCCACGACCCCCGTGACGGAGAAGTCGCGCGGCACATGGCGGCCGGCTCGGGCGAGGCCGCGGAAGAGGCCGCCCAGCGCGGCCTCGTTCAGCGTGACCAGCGCCGTGGTGGCGGGGTCGTCGTGCAGGACGCGTTCCACACAGGTCTGGCCCGAGGCGGCGTCGTCGCCGCAGCAGTAGGTCCGCACCGTGAGGCCTCGCTCGGCCGCGGCCTTGGTGAATCCCTCCAGGCCCCGGTGCGCGGACTCGTACCCGGTGCGCAGCAGCTGCTCGGGGCGGTTGACGAAGGCAATCCGGCGGTGGCCGAGATCCGCGAGGTGGTGTACGCATCGTTCGACCAGCGCGGTGTGGTCGAGTCCCACCCACCACTCGCCCTCGGGCCGGGCGGTGCGGCCGA
This sequence comes from Streptomyces sp. ID05-39B, assembly GCF_033794725.1. NCBI lineage: Bacteria > Bacillati > Actinomycetota > Actinomycetes > Kitasatosporales > Streptomycetaceae > Streptomyces > Streptomyces sp. ID05-39B. Next base: position 15,861 of record NZ_JARGEF010000072.1, read on the forward strand.
TGGCGACGGAGGGGAAGGCGAGGGCGGACAGGTGGTCCACCCGGTCGTCCTCCAGTCTGATCTCCATCAGGATCGCGCCGTCGACCCGCCGCTCTCCCAGGAGCCGTTGGAAGGAGCGGTCGCTGTCCACGCCGCTGGGGGACAGCAGCACGTCGTAGTCGTAGGCCGCGGCGGCCTCCACCACGCTGCCGATGAAGTCCAGCTGCATGCCGGTGTAGTGGTTCCCGGCCGGCGGGAAGACGAGGCCGAGGGTGCTGGTCCGGCCGTTGGCGAGGGCGCGGGCACTGGCGCTGGGCCGGTAGCCGAGTTCGTCGACGACCCGCTGGATCTTGCGGCGAGTGTCCTCGGAGACGGGGCGCTTGCCGCTCAGTGCGTAGGACACGGTGCTCCGCGAGACACCGGCCCGCCGGGCGATCTCACCGATGTTCACGGTCACTCCTAGGTCGAACTGGTTCGACTCCTCGAAAGGAACCGCCCGCCGGTCGTATCGGACTGAGGAAAAGAAGGAAGGCGACTATCGGTTGTCGAACCGGTTCGCGTGAAGTGAAGGTAGGAACAAGCCAGACGGCTGTCAACACTTCGGACCACGTTTCCCGCAAAGGGCCTGTAACTCGGCCTGCACGCCCGAGGTTTCGGGTGTCCGGGGGATTGCTGGCCGGTTTCGCCGGTGCTAGCTTCACCGAACCGGTTCGACTCGGTTGCCTCCTCCGCCATGCGCGCGGCGAGGAACCCGTGGAGCCCCTGTGCGATGAAGTCCGGGTGACCGCGGGCGACTGCCGTCCCGGCCGCCGCGCCCACCCCGGCGCCTGTCCGGCCGGGCCGGCAGGGGCGGGCAGGACCGGAACCCTTCCCGAGGATGAGGACGTGATCCATGCCATCCGCTCACAGATCCGCACGGCGCCGAGCCGCGGCCGCCGTAGCGCTGACGCTCGGCGCGGGGGTACTGGCCGCACCGGCCGTCCCCGCGCAGGCGGCCGACGCACCCCTGCCCGCCGCCCGCTACACCTTCGACCAGGACGACCTCGCCTCCGACAGGATCACCGACAGTTCCGGCAACGGCCTGACCGCGAGCCTGGTGAACGGCGACACCGCCCGCTCCGTCGCGGGCGCCGACGGAGGCAAGGCGCTCGCCCTGCCCGGCGGGGCGCCCACCTCGAACGGCGCGTACGTCCGCCTGCCCCGCGAAGTGCTCGGGGAGGCAGCCGATCTGACCGTGTCGGCCCGCGTGAAATGGAGCGGCGACACGTCCTCCTGGCAGCGCGTCTTCGACCTGGGGACCGACAACACGAAGTACCTCTTCACCACCCCGTACGACAACGACGGGCGGCTGCGCACGGCCGTGACCACCAGCGGCGGGGGTGCGGAGGCCAAGGTCTCCGGGTACGGGCCGCTCCCCGCGGACCGGTGGCGGACGGTCGCCGTCACCCTCGACAGTTCGGCCCGCCGGGTCACCACGTACGTGGACGGCGTGGCCGTCTCCTCGGCCGAGACCGACGTCAAGGCGAAGGAACTGCTGGACGCCTCGGCCACCTCCGCCGGTTACCTCGGCAAGTCCTTCTGGCCGGACCCGCTGTTCAAGGGCGCGATCGACGACTTCACCGTGTGGCACGCGGCGCTCAGTCCCGCGCAGGTGGCCGCTACGGTCGCCGACGTGCCCACGCTCCAGCAGCTCTCGCGGACGTCCTTCGAGGTCCGTACGACGACGGGAACCGCCCCGGCTCTCCCCGCCGCCGTCCGCGCCTCCTTCTCCGACGGCTACGACCGCGACACGCCGGTCGCCTGGGACGCCGTACCGGCCGACAAGTACGCCGGGCCCGGCACCTTCACGGTGGCCGGCACCGCGGCCGGGCACGCGGTGAGGGCGACCGTGACCGTGGTCCGCGAGGGGCAGCTCACCGTCGACCTCGGCTCGGACACCGGCGCGTTCCACGGCGGCGCCTCCGGAACCCTCTACGGCGTGTACGGGCCGGACGTCCCCACCAACAACCTCATCGAGGGCATGGGCCTGCGCACGGTCTCCACGAAGGCACAGGACGGCCCGCAGCACCCGGGGGCCGACGCGCTGGAGGTGGTCAAGCCACTGGCCGACTCCACCGACGGTGACGTGTACATCTACATGACCGACATCCACCGCGGCTTCCCGTACCAGTGGCCGGGCGACACGCCCGAGGAGAAGCTCAGGCTCTACACGGAGAAGATGGCGAAGCAGGTGGACCAGGTCCTGCGCCTGCCCGAGCAGTACCGGGACAACATCGTCTTCGTGCCGTTCAACGAGCCCGAGGGCAACATGTTCGGCACCGGCGAGTGGAGTTACGACAAGGTCAGCTGGCTCAACGACCCGGCCGACTACTTCGCCGCCTGGGACGACGCGTACCGGCTCATCAAGTCGAAGATGCCGGACGCCCGCGTCGCCGGACCCAACACGAGCATCCTGTACGACCAGGTGAAGGGCTTCCTCACGCACGCCCTGGCCGCCGGCACCCTCCCCGAGGTCATCACCTGGCACGAGCTGAGCCACCCGGAGGCGGTGCGCGCGAGCGTCGCCAAGTACCGGGCGTGGGAGAAGGACCTGTTCAAGGGCACCGACCGCGAGGGAACCCGACTCCCCGTCAACATCAACGAGTACGCCTTCAACTACCACACCTCGGTCCCCGGCCAGATGATCCAGTGGGTGTCCGCGATCGAGGAGTCCAAGGTGGACGCCGACATCGCGTACTGGAACATCGACGGCAACCTCTCCGACTCCGCGGTGCAGTCCAACCGCGGCAACGGCCAGTGGTGGCTGCTCAACTCCTACGCCTCGATGAGCGGGCACACGGTGAACGTGACCCCGCCCTTCCCCGGCGAGAACTACACGATGCAGGGCGTCGGCACACTCGACGAGAAGAGGAAGCAGGCCCGGCTGATCTTCGGCGGCTCCACCGGCAAGGGACACATCACCTTCGCCGACGTCCCGAAGAAGCTCTTCGGCAACCGCGTGCACGCCTGGGTGCGGGAGATCGACTGGAGCGGGCAGCTCGGCGACTCGTCCGGCCCGAAACTGCTCACCGAGCGGAACCTGGAGATCGCCGGCGACGGCACGGTCTCCGTCGACTTCGGCGACGGCACGCTGGCGCCCCTGAAGGAGTCCTCGGCGTACGAGATCGTCCTCAGCCCTGCCGGCCGGGCGGCGGGCACGCAGTCCCCGCCCGTACGCTGGCAGGCCTCGTACGAGGCGGAGGACGCAGCCCACACCGGTTCCGGCTACACCAGGAACGGCCCGGAGGGCTCACCCCGCGACGTGTCGAAGTTCTACACCTCCGGCGGGTACGACGTGGGCGGCCTGCGCACCGGCTCGGACGTCACCCTCGACGTCACCGTGGACGTGCCGCAGGACGGCACCTACGACCTGAGCGTCTTCGCCAACTCCCTCAACACCTTCGACAAGGTGAAGGAGCAGGGCCCCACCAACGTCTTCCTCCGCGTCGACGGCAAGGCGGACAGCGAGCAGGAGCTGTACCTTCCGCTCGGCTACAAGTGGGTCGTCTGGGACCACACCGACAGCCAGGTCCGGCTCACCAAGGGCAAGCACACCCTCACGCTCGCCGCGAGGAGCGCCGACGGCAAGCGCGTCACGAAGGGCGACGCCATCGTCGACCGCCTCACCCTGACCCTCCCCGAGGCCTCGGCCGGCACCCGCGTGTACGAGGGGGAGCTGGCCTGGCCGGCCGGCGGAGCACTGCCCGTCTACGACCTGCCCAAGCGGGCAGGGGCCCCCGCCACCGGCTCGGGCGCGGTCCAGCTGAAGAAGAACCAGAGCGCCACCTTCTGGGTCTACTCCCCCGCCGACCGCGAGGCCACCCTCAAGGTCGACACCCTCGGCGGCACGGGCGCCCGCCTCTCCGTCGACGGACACGACGTCCTGCGCCTGGCCAAGGGCAGGAACAGCACGGCGGTCTCCCTCTCCGGCGGCATCAACAAGGTGACGGTGACCGGAGGTTCGTCCACCACCCTGCTCGACCGCCTCACCGTCACCCCCACCGAGGGCACGCTCACGACGCGTACGTACGAGGCGGGCGACGCCGAACTCGCAGGCACGGCCGCACTGGCCCCGCTCTCCCTGGCCACCGCCGGTACGGCGATCACCGGCATCGGCGGCGAGCCCGGCAACGGCAACACCGCCACGTTCACCGTCACCGCCGACCGGGCCGGCCTGCACGCGCTGCGCATCCGGTACGCCAACCCCGAGCAGGCCGAGGCCACCCACTACAACCCCGACCCGCTCGTCCGCCACGCCGACATCGGCGTCAACGGCGGCGAGGCCCGGCGCGTGAGCTTCCCGCACAGCTTCCACCAGAACAACTTCTGGGAGCTGACCGTCCCCGTCCAGCTGAGGAAGGGGCAGAACACGATCACCTTCCGCTCCGAGGAACTGCCCAACTTCGACGGCACCACCTACGCCTCGGACACCTTCCCCGGCGTACCGCTCCGCTCCCGCCAGGCACCGCTGATCGACCGGATCACCGTCGCGCCGTACGCCCGGGAGACACGATGAGATAACCGGAGGACGGGCGGCCGGCGGCGTACTCCGACACCACGTCGGCGTACGCCGTCCGGCTGCCCCCGGCCCGCGATCACCTGCGGTTTGGAGGGGCCGAGCCCCAGGAGGAAGCGCCCCTCTGCGACCGGCCGACACTGGATGTCGCCGCGCCGCCGGCCTGTGACGTGGCAGTTCCCGGAGAAACGCCGACACCCGCGGCTCGGCGGTTCGGCCTTCCCGGGTCCTGCCGCCCGGGCAGCACCGGGCAGGCCTTGCGATCCTCACTCTCGCAGCGCAACTCTCGCAGCGCATACGAAAGAGGCCCGGCATCAGCCGGGCCTCTTCCTTTTGTAGCGGGGACAGGATTTGAACCTGCGACCTCTGGGTTATGAGCCCAGCGAGCTACCGAGCTGCTCCACCCCGCGTCGGTTCTGCCACTCTACACGGCGATCCGGGCGGGCTGGAAACAGGGGGTCAGCCGCGGACGATGTTCTCCGCCTGGGGGCCCTTCTGTCCCTGGGTCACGTCGAAGGTGACCGCCTCTCCCTCCACCAGCTCACGGTAGCCGTTGCCGGAGATGTTGGAGTAGTGCGCGAAGACATCGGGGCCGCCGCCGTCCTGGGCGATGAATCCGAAGCCCTTTTCGGCGTTGAACCACTTCACGGTGCCGCTGGCCATACTGCTGTGTCCTTCGTTCTCGCCGGCGGACGCCGGCTGGAATGGGTGTGGGGTCCAGTCCATGATCATGGACTGTGTCCCAGACCCGTTCTACCCCACGAATGGCCCCGCAATCCGCAGTTGTCGCTCAAAAACTTCTCCATCGTGACCTCTTGTCAGCCAATGGAGGGCAAGTGACGTGGGGCGTTCGGGGCAATACGGGCCGTAGCGGTCAGTCGCCTCCGCCGCCGCCTCCGCAGGACGATCCGCCGCCACAGGACGACCCGCCGCCGCACGACCAACCGTCTCCGCCCCCGTGGCCACCCCCGTCACCACCTCGGGAGCGACCCCGCGACCTGCCTCCGCCCCGGCCGTCACGTGACCCCACGAGAAGGATCACGACGAGCACGATCCCCACGATCACGACATATTCCACTGCGCTCAGCCCCCGTAGTCGTCCTGCTGGAACTCCTGCGAGGGCCATGCCCCGGAACGTCGGTGGGCCAAGCGCGTCTTGAGCAACTCCAGAGCTTCGGCCGCCCGCCGCGGGCCACGGGGGTCAGTCCACGGTCATCACCTGACGCGGCGCCGTCACGGACGGCTGGGCGAGCGCGGCACCGAAGTCGCCCTCGACCTCCGCCTTCTCGGCCGCGTTCGGGTACGGGTTCGTGCACGGGACGCCCGCGCTGGAACCCGACATCAGACTGGTGCAGGGGCCGGGCTTGCGGTCCGGCAGGCCGAGGATATGGCCGAGTTCGTGCGCCGCTATGCGCACGGTGTCGTACCCCTCGTTCACGGCCTGCCGTCCCATGTAGACCGTGCCCCTGCCGAGCGAGGCGGTCAGGGCCCGGGGCCAGCCGTTGTCGGCCAGGACGCGGATGTCGGCACGCTGTCCGGCGGCGACCGGGCGCAGTTCGACGTTGTCCACGCTCTCGTTCCAGATCGCCGCGCCCCGGTCGACGGCGGCCCTGAACTCGGCCGAGGCGGCGGCGTCGTACGTCACGACACGGGCCGCGAGGGGCTGGTCGACGGGAGCGTCCGCCTGCGCGTGGGCGGGGCCGCCGAACAGGCTGACGGCTGCCGTGAGGGCGGCGGTGAGGGCGGGGACGTAGGTGCGTGAGTGCATGATCGACCTCCTGTGGGGGAAGGTGGGCGTGCTCATGTCACGTGCTGCTGAGCCCCTTGCCCATGGCTCACGGCCGTCAATCCGTCAATCGGCGGGCCCTCGGCGTGTCTGCCGCGTAAGAGGCACGGGATCGCCCGAAATTCGTTTCATGTCCGGCGGGCGCGCCCCTACTGTGGCGCGGTGACGACGACGCGGATGATCATCCTCAACGGCGGTTCCAGCTCGGGCAAGACCGGGATCGTGCGGTGCCTCCAGGCCGTACTGCCGGATCCCTGGCTGGCGTTCGGGGTCGACTCGTTCGTCGACGCGCTGCCCGCGAAGCTTCAGGCGTCCGACGCGGGGCTGGAGGTCGCGGCGGACGGCCGGGTGAGCGTCGGAGCGGACTTCCGGGCGCTGGAGGAGGCCTGGACCGAGGGGATCGTGGCGATGGCACGGGCCGGCGCCCGGATCGTCGTCGACGACGTCTTCCTCGGCGGGGAGGCGTCCCAGCAACGGTGGCAGAAGGCTCTGGGTGACGTGGCGGTGCTGTGGGTCGGCGTCAGATGTGACAGCGCGGTCGCCGCGGGCCGCGAGATCGCACGCGGGGATCGCGTCCGGGGCATGGCCGCGTCGCAGGCGGACGCGGTGCACCAAGGGGTGGTCTACGACCTGGAGGTCGACACGAGTCGCACGGAGTCGCTGGAGTGTGCGCTGGCCATCGCCGCCCGCGTCGGCGGCTGACGGGGGCGGATACGGCTCACCGGCCACCGTCCTGTGAGCGAGCCGACTCCCCCGTCGCCGTCAACGGTGTTGGTTCCGGCGAGATCCCGTCACCAAGCTGTGAAGAATCAGCGGGAGGCTGGAGCAGCAGTCCGGAACATCACGCTTCACGTCGGGGGAACCACGCCATGAGCACCGTACGCAGAGCCGCACTCGTCCTCACCACCCTGTCCGCCGCGCTGGCGCTGACCGCCTGCGGGCCCGCCGAGGACGACGCGGCGGGCGGGACCGGCACGACACCGCCCGCCGGCCCGTCCACGGCATCGTCCGAGCCGCCGTCGAAGCCGTCGACGCCGTCGACGTCCTCCGCCACAAGCTCATCGGCCGGAGGTTCCTCCGGCGGCGGCTCCTCGGCCGACCACGACGTCTTCCCGTGCAGCACCTTCGACGTCACGTTCACCGCGAGCCTCGCCGAACCGACCACCAGCAGCTATCTGCTGAAGGTCACCAACAAGGGCACGAAGGCCTGCCGTGCGCTCGGCCACCCGGTCGTCACCTTCGGCGACCTGGACGGTGCGGCCACGGAGCGGGGCACGGCCCCCGGCATCGAGGACGCGCTCCGCCTCGCGCCGGGTGAATCGGCGTACGCCGGCCTCATGGGCGGCGCCGACGACGGCAAGGGCAGGACGGTCGGTTCCATCGCGATGACCATGAACACCGAGTCCGACCTCGAACAGACCCCCCTCACCGCGCCGACCCCCAACCTGTACGTCTCCCCCGACATCAACTCCGTGACCCCGTGGGTGAACAACGTGGAGGACGCGCTCAGCCTGTAGGCGGACACTGTCCCGCACCTTCCGCAGGCCTCCATGTCAGGGGGTGAGACCGTCGCCGCGGCGGGGCCGGCAGGACCACCAGCCGCTGCTCATGGGCCGAAGGTGTCCCACCGGCGAACGCCCCGGCCGGCCATGACCGCAGGGGCCCGTAGGGAGCCGTGCGTGTCACGGACGCGGTGCCAGGCCGGCCACGGCCAAGTGGCGGGGGGCGTCCGCCGTGGCGGCTTAGCATGGTGGCCGGCTCGGGAAGGACGTGTATGCAAACCGGGGACGAAGCAGACTCTCTCGTCCGGGCGACGAGGGACTTCATGGCCGCGAGGCCCCAGCTCTTCGGTATCGCCTACCGCGTGCTCGGCAGTGCCGTGGAGGCCGAGGACATCGTCCAGGAGGCGTGGCTGCGGTGGCAGAAGGCCGACCGGGCCGACGTCCAGGAGCCGGCGGCGTTCCTGGCCACGGTCACCGCGCGGCTCGCGATCAACCTGGCCCGGTCGGCGCGGGTCCGGCGTGAGACGTACGTCGGGCCCTGGCTCCCGGAGCCGGTCGACACGAGCAACGATCCGCAGCTGGGTGCGGAGCGGGCTGAGGCGCTCGACCTGGCCTTGCTGTTCCTCCTGGAGAAGCTGAACCCGGTGGAGCGGGCCGCCTACGTGCTGCGGGAGGCCTTCGACTACCCGTACCGGCAGATCGCGGACATGCTGGAGACCAGTGAGGCCAACACGCGCCAGCTGGTGAGCCGTGCCCGCAGGCATCTGTCGGCGGAGCGCAGGGCGCCGGTCGGTGCCGACGCTCACCGGCGGCTGCTCGAGGTCTTCCTCGCCGCGGCGCAGACCGGCAGTCTGTCGGCGCTCGAAGAGGTGCTGACCGCGGACGTGGTCAGCTACTCCGACGGCGGAGGGATACGCGGGGCGTCCAGGATCCCGGTCGTCGGGCGTACGCACGTCTCCCGGTACCTCGCCGCGTTCGCGCCCCGCTTCTGGCCCTCGACGGACGTTCGCCGGGTGGAGGCCAACGGCAGGCCGGCCGTCCTGGTCTCGGCCGCCGGGCAGCCGGTCGCTCTGCTGAACGTGGACGTGTCGGCACGAGGCATCGAACGCATCATGTGGATCATGAACCCGGCGAAGCTCAGTCCCTACGTGGCCTCGCTGGACGGCTGAGGACCCGACGCCGCTCTTTGTCGCACAGGTCGGACGCGTCGTGGTGTCCGTTGCCCCAGTCCCCGCATCTCGTGTCACAGCCGGGGCAGCTGTCCGGTCTCTTCCAGTGCGGGCCGAACGCGGTGCCGGTGAGCCGCTCGCCGCGGAAGGCATCGTGCCCGCACCACGAACACCCCCGAGAGGAAGACGTCATGAAGATCGTAGTGATCGGTGGCACCGGGCTCATCGGCTCGAAGCTGGTCGGCAAGCTCGGCGAACACGGTCATCAGGCCGTCGCGGCCGCCCCCAGTACCGGCGTGAACACGCTGACGGGTGAGGGCCTGGCCGAGGTCATGGAGGACGCGTCGGTCCTGGTCGACGTATCCAACTCGCCCTCGTTCGAGGACCGGGCGGTGATGGAGTTCTTCCGCACCTCCACGACCAACCTCCTCAAGGCGGAGGTCGAGGCCGGTGTGACGCACCACGTGGCGCTGTCCGTGGTCGGCACCGACCGCCTCCAGGAAAGCGGCTACTTCCGCGCCAAGCAGGCCCAGGAGGAGCTGATCAAGGCCTCCGGCGTCCCCTGCTCCATCGTCCACGCCACCCAGTTCTTCGAGTTCGTCAGGGCACTCGCGGACATGTCGACCGAGGGCGACACCGTGCGTGTGTCGCCCGCGAGGATTCAGCCCGTCCACTCCGACGACGTGGCCGCGGCCGTCGGCCGTACCGCCGTGGGCACCCCGCTCAACGGCATCGTGGAGGTCGCGGGCCCGGACGCCTTCCAGCTCGACGAGCTGATCCGCACGCGGCTGGCCGCCGACAACGACCCGCGCACGGTCGTCACGGACCCGAACGCCCTCTACTCGGGCGCCCGGTTGCAGGATGCCACCCTTCTGCCGGGCGCGGACGCGCACCTCGCAGAGACGAGGTTCACCGACTGGCTCGCGCGGCAGCGGTAGTTTCCCCCTCGTCCGCTCGGCAGGAACCCCCTGATGGCAACCCATCGGGGGGACCCGAGGCCGACGCGAGGAACTCCCGCCTGGTGTCGTGCGGCGCCGAGAACAGGTTCGGCCCGCACGCGGCCGTCTGGGCGGCCGACATCCTCGCCGAGGAAGCTCCCTCATGACTGGTCCCCCGAACGGTGCAACCATTCAGCCGGTCGGGATGTCCTACCTGATATCAGTCACACGTGCCTCAAGGGGGACACCATGGTGCGGACCAGAACCATTTGGGCCACCGCCGCTCTCATGACCGCCACGCTCGGCGTGGCCGCGATCCCGGCCCAGGCCGCCCCGGCCGCCGCCGCCCGCACCGCCACGGTCTGCCCCACCGGCTGGGGCAGCATCGCCAAGACGTACAGCGCCGGCACGATGGAGTCGGTGCGCAACGCCCGGACCGGACAGCACGCCTGCTACGACCGGCTCGTCATCGACGTCCCGGGCGCGACCGCCGCCCAGCTCGGGTACACGGTCCAGTACGTCACCCGGCTCTACCAGGACGGTTCCGGCCGCTACATCCCCGTCGCCGGCGGAGCCATCCTCGAGGTGCGGGTGAGCGCACCCGCCTACGACCCCGAGACCGGCACCCCGACCTATCCCGCGCGGGCCGGCCAGCCGCTGCCCGGCGTGAACATCACCGGCTACCGCACCTTCCGCGACACCCGGTACGCCGGCAGCTTCGAGGGCGACACGCAGCTCGGTCTCGGCGTGCGTGCGAGGCTGCCCTTCCGGGTGCTGCCGCTCGACGGCCGCCTCGTGATCGACGTCGCCCACAGCTGGACCGCCACCCGCTGACGCCGGCCCACGCCTCCACCCCGGTGCCCGCAGGCCCATGCCAGGCCGACGGCACCGGGGCGGAGACCGCCGCACGGTCCGGCCGTACGGCCGGCCGGTCCCACGCCACGGTCTGTTCCTCGCGCTCCGCCGCCGGAGGTCACACCACCGTGGTGCCCGGCAGGGTGTACTCGTCCCTGCGTCCGCACATCCCGAAGCCCTCCAGCCTGGTCGGCGCGGCCTCGTACGCGGTCGCGTCGCCGAGATACGACGGCTCCCCCGCCGCCAGCGCGTCCAACTGGGCGCCGGTGCGCGCGGCCGCGGCCAGCGCGCCGGCACGCCACAGCTCGCGCCACACCGGCACCCTCTCCCGCACCAGAGCGGCGGCGGCCCGCTGGAAGGCCAGAAACGGCCCGGTGTCCCCGGCGACGAGCGCTGTGCGCAGATCGAGGTAGCCCTCGACCGCGAGATCCCGGCGGCTGCGTGCGGCCTCCGCCATCTCCGCGCCGGTACCCGGCGGAAGTGCGGCCGCTGCCGCGTACCTCGCCGGATCGGCGAGCACCTGGGGCGGGAAGGTGAAGACGGCGTCCCCCGCCTCGGGCAGGCCGCTGTTCTGCATCAGCACCGTGACGCGCAAGCCGCCGCCCTGCACCATCCGGTGCACGGTGCCCGGCGTGAACCAGGCCACCGACCCGGGCTCCAGGGGAATGTCCCGGTAGCCGTCCGGGCTCAGGGTCTGCACCGCTCCGCGGCCTTGGGTGACGATGTACGCCTCGGTGCACACCAGGTGCAGGTGAGGGCTGCCGCCGCACACGCCGTCGGCCGCCTCCCAGTCGTACGCGGTCAGATGGGACAGGCCGACCGCGCCGGGCAGCGGGTGCGGCAGCGCGGACTCGGAGTCGGTCACCACAGCGCGGGCCCTTCACTCTAGAAAGCGCTTACCCCCTTATCGGTGAGCCTAGGTCAGGGGCCGGGCCGGGACAAGCCCGTCGGCCGGCGAGGCCGTGAACCGGATCCCGGACGCGCGTCGGCCGGCGAGGGCTCGATGCCCACGCCGGCCGACGCCGGGCGTCTCAAGCGGTGCTGCAGGCGGTGCCGTTGAGGGTGAACGCGGTCGGTGCCGTGTTGGTGGCGCCCTTGGTACCGATGAAGCCGACGGTCACCGTGCCGCCGACCGGGACGGCCGAGGTGTAGGACGCCGCGGCCACACTGACCGTGCCGCCGGTCTGGGTGGGGGTCCCGCCCCACATGTTCGACACGGTCTGGCCGTCCGCGAAGGCGAAGGCGAGGGTCCAGCCGCTGACCGGAGCGGTGCCGGTGTTGCGGAGGGCGATCTCGCCCTGGAAACCGCCGGGCCACTGCCCCACCACGCGATAGCCGACCGAGCACGCGGCGCCCGGGGTGCCGCCGTCCTCGTCCGTGGTGACGTTCACCGTGGCCGAGCGCGCCGAGCGGTTGCCGGCCGCGTCACGGGCGTAGACGGCGAACGTGTACGCCGTTTCCGCGGTGAGGCCCGTCAGGGTCGCGGTGTTCGTCGTGGAGGCGGCCACGGCCGTCTCCGTACCGCCGCTGATCCGTACGACGTCGTAACCGCTTACGCCAACGTTGTCGGTGGCCGCGCCCCAGGTGAGGGTCGCGGATGTGGCCGATACGGCGGAGGCGAGTGGAGCGCCGGGGGCGGTCGGTGCCTGGGTGTCGCCCGGGTTGCCGCCGCCGAACACGGTGGCTTCCTCGGCGGTCTGGGCGATGCCGTTGACACCGTTGAAGATGCGCTGGCCCCAGGAGCTGAGGCGGGTCGGGTCGAAGCCGATCGCGAGGTCGAGGACCGGGTCGGTGTTGCCGCTCCAGGACCAGGCCAGGTAGCCGAGGTCGAACTGTTCGGCGGCGGCCATCATGGTGTCCTCGTCGGGGTCGCCCCACTGGTCGGCGGGTCCGCCGAACTCGCCGATGAGGAGCGGGAGTCCGGCAGTGACGAAGGCGTTGAGGTAGTCGGTGATCTCCGCCGCGGTGTCGAAGACGCTGTACATGTGGATGGAGAAGATCAGGTTGCCGGTGGGGTCGGCGTCGTAGACGGTCCGGGCGTTGGCGCGCATGACGCCCTGCCAGTCCTGTCCCCAGTTGGGCGCGTCGACCATGATCGTGTGCTGGAGACCGGCGTTGCGGAGTTTCTTCACGGCGGCGACCGTCGGGTCGGTCCAGCCCTCCGGTGCGGTGTTGCCCCAGGGCTCGTTGCCGATGTTGACGATGACGTAGTCCTCCTGGCCGGCGAGGACGTTCTTCAGACCGATCCAGTAGTCGGCGGCGTGGTCGAGGGTGCCCGCGGCGGCCTCCTCGCCGTAGCCGGTGGTGTCGTGCACCTCCAGGACGCAGATGAGGCGGTTGGCCTTGCACTGGCCGATGACGGCGGCCACGTCCTCGGGGCTGTTCTTCGTCCAGCGGTGGCCGTCGGAGAGGACGACGCGGACGGTGTTGGCGCCCAGCGCCTTGACGTCGGCGAGGGACTGCGTCTCACCGGGGTACCAGGTGTGGGCGTGGTTGACGCCGCGCATGACGAAGTCGTTCCCGTTGCCCTCCAGCAGACGGCCGTTGCCGATGTGCAGGCCGGTGGCGAGGGCGCGGGGGGACTCGGCGGCCTGCACGCCGGCCGGGGCGAGGAGGCCCAGGACCACGGCGAGCGCGAACAGAGCGGCGAGGGCGGGCAGACGGGTGAGGCCGGAGAGGCCGGCGGAGGCGGCCAGGAACCTCTTTCGTGTCGTGCTGCGTGCTCTTCTCACTGCGACTCCAGGAGTGAGCGCCAGAAACTCAGGCAGGGGAAGGATGAGTGGGAGGTGCTGGACGCGAGGTGGGTGGGAGCGCTCCCATGAAAGCCACTACGGCAAGTACACGTCAAGGCATCGCGCAGAGGCCGTCGGCCGCACCCTCGCCCGGACGCGGCAGCCGACGGCCTGCTTCCGTAGCCGTTTCCGTATCTGTTTCCGACGTTTTGCCACGGCTTTCTCGACGCGCGTCCCGCGACTGCTTCTCGGCGGGACGCTTCGCCGCGGCTTCTCGAAAGTTTTCGCAGCCGGTTTCTCACGTCAGGTCCTGACCGGCCAGGGGGCAAGCGCCGACGTGAGGTTCGTGACCACCACGTGCCGCCCTCGGTCGCGGCCAGGCTCGCGGCCCGCAATTCGTTGGACAGCCGTCGCTCCGATCACCTGGAATGAGCGGCATGTGTGCCCTGAGGATGCGCCCGGACGAGGTCGACGTGGACGCCGCGCTGGTACGGCGGCTGGTGGCCGCGCAGTTCCCGGAGTGGGCGTCGCTGCCCGTGGAGCGGCTGGCGTCCGCCGGGACGGAGAACGCGATGTTCCGGCTGGGCGCCGACAAGGTGGTGCGGCTGCCCCGGCATCCGGGGGCGGTGGAGAGCGTGGCGTACGAACTGCGCTGGCTGGAGCTGCTGGGGCCGCAACTGGCCGTGGCCGCGCCGGTGCCGCTGGCGCGCGGCGGTCCCGGCGAGTCGTTTCCGTGGCCCTGGTCCGTCTACCGGTGGCTGGACGGCCGTAATCCCGTCGCGGGAGCCCTGGAGCGGCCTCAGGCGCTGGCCGCTGATCTGGGGGCGTTCGTCGCCGGGTTGCGCGGGGTCGACGCGCGGGGCGGGCCGCCCGGGTACCGAGGCGGGCCGCTCGCGGAGCGGGATGCGCCGACCCGCTCGGCCCTGGCCCGGTTGGCGGGCCGGATCGACGTCGCCGCGGTCACCGCCCTGTGGGAGGAGGCGCTGCGCGCGCCGGGCCGCACGGAGCCGCCCACGTGGGCACACGGCGATCTGTCGCCGGGGAACGTGCTGGTGGCGGACGGCCGGCTCGCCGCGGTGATCGACTTCGGCTGTGTGGGCGTCGGGGACCCGGCCGTCGACCTGATCGTGGCCTGGAACCTGCTGCCGGCGCCGGCCCGCGTCACCTTCCGGGAGAAGGTGGGCGCGGACGACGCCGAGTGGGCACGCGGGCGGGGCTGGGCGCTGTCGATCTCGCTGATCCAGCTGCCGTACTACTGGGACACCAATCCGCCGCTGGCGGAGAACTCCCGGCATGTGATCAAGGAGATCCTGGCGGAGGCCGGAGGCTGACGGGGATCCGGCGCCGCTACTCCCCGTCGTACGCCTTGCGCAGGTCGGCGATGTCGAGCTTGCTCATGGAGAGCATGGCCTTCATGGCGCGGGCGGCCTTCTCCTGGTCCGGGTCGGTGACCATCTCGGTCAGTTCGGTGGGCACGACCTGCCAGGACACGCCGTACTTGTCCTTGAGCCAGCCGCAGGGGCCGTGCTCGCCGCCGCCCTCGACGAGCTTGTTCCAGTAGTAGTCGACCTCTTCCTGGTCGGCGCAGTCGATCTGGAAGGAGATGGCCTCGTTGAACGTGAACTGCGGACCGCCGTTGAGGCCGATGAACCTCTGGCCGTTGGCCGTGAACTCCACCGTGACCACGGAGCCGGCGGGACCCGGGCCCGCCTCGGTGTAGCGGGCGACGGTGCCGACGCTGGAGTTCTTGAAGATCGACACGTAGTGGTGGGCGGCTTCCTCCGCCTGGCCGTCGAACCAGAGACACGTGGTGAATCCGTCGGTGGTCATGAGTTCCTCCGGGAGCGCGAGAGTGCGTGGAGCGCGGTCATCAGTGTCGACCGGTCCGCGTCCCGAAACTCATCGCTCGAAGCGCTATCGTCCACCGGCTTCCCCCTGATGCCCGACGTCCGATGCCCGACGTCCGATGCTCGACGTCGCCCTCTGCTGTCGGCGAATCTGCCCAGGGCAGGGAAATCCGCCACGGGGGCGCTCACGCGCCGAGAGTGGGTGGCGCGGCAGGACCGCTGCCGCACCACCCCTCGACAAGGAGCGCCCATGCCCCCATTCCTCACCGGTGCCGCGCCGGCCCTGCTCCCTCGGGCCGAGGAGGGCGACACCTCCCCCGGCCGCTTCGACGACCAGCTCGCGGCCCAACTGCTGAACCAGCGCATCGTGTTGCTCGGCACCCAGGTCGACGAGGTGTCCGCCAACCGGGTCTGCGCGCAGTTGCTGATCCTGTCGGCGGAGGACCCGCGCACCGACATCAGCCTGTACATCAACAGCCCCGGCGGCTCGGTCCACGCGGGCCTGGCCATCTACGACACGATGCGGCTCGTCCCCAACGACATCTCGACGCTGGCGATGGGATTCGCGGCCAGCATGGGGCAGTTCCTGCTGAGCGTCGGTACGGCGGGCAAGCGGTACGCGCTGCCGAACGCGCGCGTCATGATGCACCAGCCGTCGGCGGGGATCGGCGGCACCACCGCGGACATCGAGATCCAGGCGGAGAACCTGGAGTTCACCAAGCGGACCATCGAGCGGATCACCGCCGAGCACACCGGTCAGAGCCCGGAGACCATCTCCCGGGACGGCGACCGCGACCGCTGGTTCACGGCCGAGGAGGCCAGGGAGTACGGCATCGTCGACCGGGTCGTGGAGTCGCTGGCCGACGTCCGCCCGGCCGCCTCGAAGCGACGGATGGGACTCTGACATGGGGACGTACACGATTCCGAACGTGGTCGAGCGGACCCCGCAGGGCGAGCGGTCCTACGACGTCTACAGCCGGCTGCTGGCCGAGCGGATCATCTTCCTCGGTACCGAGATCGACGACGGCGTGGCCAACGTCGTCATCGCGCAACTCCTGCATCTGGAGTCGTCGGCGCCGGAGAACGAGATCGCGATCTACATCAACTCCCCCGGCGGCTCGTTCACCTCGCTGATGGCGATCTACGACACGATGACGTTCGTGCAGGCGCCCATCGCGACGTTCTGCGTCGGCCAGGCGGCGTCGACCGCGGCCGTTCTGCTGGCGGGCGGGGACCCGGGGCGGCGGTTCGCGCTGGAGCACGCGCGCGTGCTGCTCGGGCAGCCGGCCAGTGGCGGGCGGCAGGGCACGGTGTCGGACCTGGCGCTCCAGGCCAAGGAGATGGTCCGCATCCGGGGCCAGGTCGAGGAGGTGCTGAGCCGGCACACCCACCACGACGTGGCGACGCTGCGCGCGGACATGGACCGCGACAAGGTGTTCACCGCGCAGGAGGCGGTGGCGTACGGCCTGGCCGACGAGGTGCTGGGCCGGCGCCCCGTGCGGGGATGAGACACCGGCCCGCCCGCGTCGTCAGGCGGCCAGGCACAGCCCGTTGTGCGAGGAGGTGGTCGCCGAACTGCCGACGTGCGAGGTCTGCGAAGTGCGCGAGGTCCGGCTGCTGAGCCTGACCAGCTCGCCCTGGGCGCGCGCCAGCAGGTCGCCGAGGCTCAGGCCGAGGGCACGGGCGGCGGCCGCCAGGACCTCCGAGGAGGCCTCCTTGCGGCCGCGCTCCACCTCCGACAGATACGGCATGGAGATGCGGGCGGTGTCGGCAACGTCCTTCAACGTGCGCTCCTGGGCCTGGCGTTCGCGACGCAGGACGTCGCCCACCAGGTCGCGCCAGAGAGGTTCCCTGGGGGTGGGCGGCCGGTCGGCGGGGCGGGTGGTCCCCGGGCGCCCCGCCGAGGGGCGCAGCGGGATCACGCGGGCGTGGTTCGGCGCTTGGTTGCTCACCTTCCCAGCCTAGGAGGACCGGCCGCCGCGGGGAGGGCTCCGACGTTGCGCCCTCAGGGAAATCGCGTGGCACGCACTCGCGTCCTCGTGGCCGACCCGCTCACGGAAAGGGGGCACGGGCGGCGACCGTCGGGAAACACTGGTCCCGAAGGTCACGGAAGGTGAGTATCCGCTGCTGCGGGACCCGTTCGACACGGTGGCGGAACGGTACGAGCGGGTTCGTCCGGTCCATCCCCCGGCGCTGGTGCGGCAGTCGGTGCGGCCGCGGAACCCGGTCCGGATCGCCGGGTGCTGGAGATCGGGCCGGGTACGGGGCAGCTGACCCGGCCCTCGGCGCGGACGGGCTGCCGTCTCACCGTCGTCGAGCTGCCTCTTATACGCATCTGACCCTACCGCG